>NZ_CP125370.1:5525000-5825000 GCF_030034735.1 Paenibacillus sp. RC334
AAGCACGGTCCATAACATCAGCCCCCGGTTACGTTCCCCGATCTTCCATACACTGGCCCGAAAACGGTACACAATGAATACAAACGCACCGAAGAACAAAGCGGCAAAGATCGCCAGCGGAGTCGCATAAGCAGATGAAGACTGTCCGCCTCTTCCACCACTCATACCACCGCCGGGTCCGCCCATGCTCATACCAGGGCCGCCGTTACCGGACATACCGCCCGGACCTCGCTGTTGCCCGTCTCTGACAGCACCGTTGCCTCCGGAGGTAGATGTGTCATTCCCGGCCGTTGTACCTTTATCACCCGATGTCGATGTACCTTGGGTGGATGAATCGGCAGATTGGCCTGTCGTACCTTGACTCTTACCGTCAGAGCTGTCCATGGTATCCGTCGATGTCGAATTGGAGCGGGTATCCTGCCCTACATTTCCTGCTCCACGATTTCCAGCGCTCTGTCCGTTCGAGGGGCGTTGCCCCGGCGCTCCCATGCCTCTACCGGGTCCGCCGCCTCCTCCAAATCCGCCGGACGGGCCCTGTCTAATAGCAGCAGACTGGGATGCCGAGCTGCCAGAATAACTCCATAACGAAACCACACTAACCACAGCACACAATATGAGACTGAACAGAAGTATATATTTCAGGCGGTTCTCTTTCCGCACGTTCAAATCCGATGCACCTCTCTCTGTATCTATTTTCCTCATATTGTATCTGTCATAGCTGAGGGCATCGTGAGTTCTGGCTGAAAGTTGGCTGAATACAGAATCATTTCTTCACAAATTGCCGCTCCATCTCCTGAATGGCCCGTTCGATTGAGTCCTGTGGATGTTCAAGCAGGTTGCCATGTCCGACAGCCAGTAGAGATGGCTTGAATCGCGCCAGCTTTTTGGCGCTTTCCAGTGAAATTTCCCTGTTCCAGGTGGCCAGTGCGGGAAATGGAAACAGCGGCTTAAGCCTCCCTGACACCGCAACGCCGCCTCGGACCTGGAGGGCATCGCCTGCAATCAATGCACGGGTACGAGTGTCCAAAAATGCCATCGAGCCTGGCGTATGTCCCGGTGCGCTGATCGCCAGCAACGAACCCACATGATCCCCTTCTTGCAGCAGAACGTCAGGCTGTGTACGGATGTTTTTGGGCACACTGCCCCGAATCGGAGTATTCGGTTCACCCGTATCCAGCGATACATCGCCCTTTAACAGCCGCGCATCCCGTCTGGAAATGAATACTTGCACATCCGGATGCCGTGCCTTCAACCTATCCAGTGCACCCACATGATCCTCATGGGCATGAGTAAGTACAATTCGTAGGATTGGCTGCCCCATCCGCGCAACAGCCTTCTCGATACCATCTGCACTATAAGGAAGTCCGGCATCTATCAATGTTAGCCCCTCCTTTTCCTGCACCAAATAGCAGTTCACCGGGAACAGTCTCGGCAGAAACGTCAATTGAACTACATGCTGCACCTGAACAACACGCATCCATCTCATCTCCTCATCTCGTTTAAAACTAATTATATTAGTATTATAAATAATATCATTAGTTTTAAACAAATCTTTTCGCAGATATTCCGCAGCAAAAAGGCAGACCCGGAATAACATCCCTGGTCTGCCTCTCTCCAACTATGATGTGAATGCTCCTAAATCCATCAACCCTGCTGGACAGCCTCAGCAATGGGCGTGCTGCCTGACGCCAGATTAATCGCACGGTGATACGTCTGCCGTTCATCCAGTGCCGCTACCACTACTGCCGCTACATCCTCACGGGAAATGGTGCTAACGGAAGAATCATCTCCCGTAGCGACCTTTCCGATACCGGGATCATCTGTCAATCCACCCGGACGAAGGATCGTGTAATCCAGATTACTCGCTTCCAGCAAGCGATCTGCATAATGCTTTGCCACGTAATACGGCTTAATCGACTCAGGCCATTGCTCCCGATTCTCCGCATGCCTTGCGCTGACCATAATGAAGCGGTGAATGCCTGCCTGCTTGGCAGCTTCCATAGCCTTGACTGCTCCATCGAGGTCGATAAGCAGGGTTTTGTCCGCGCCTGTTTTGCCACCGGAACCTGCCGTGAATACGATAGCATCGCTACCCTTTACGGCTGCGGCAATGTCGTCAACCGTTCCTTCGAGATCAGCGATCACCGTTTCCGCACCCAAACGTTCAAGCGCTTCAGCCTGATCCTGATTGCGAATCAACGCCTTTACGCGATGCGAGTCATTTTCACCCAGCAGACGAACAAGATGTCTGCCTACTTTTCCATTTGCGCCAATCACCAGTACGTTCACAATATCCCTCCTGTATTCGCAGTCTCTCATCTACATTATACAGAAGTATTTTACCCGTATGGTTCAAGTCGCAATCAGATGGGTATGTCGAGTTTGTGATCAGGTTGTCTTACAGCTTGGCTTCCCGCTCCCAGCACTCCACTTGCTCCAGCCCCGGAATGCTATCTTTGTAGAACACAGGGTCGTGACCCGCCTTTTTCTGCCGTGAATAATCCTTTAAGGCTGCAAAAGCGACTCGGGATAAAAGGGCAATGGCAATCAGATTGACGACAACCATCATGCCCATAAATAAATCAGCCAAATCCCACACCAGTTGCACCTTGGCCACCGCTCCGAAAATCACCATGCCAATTACAGCAGCGCGATACAGCCATACCCAGATTTTCTTGGATTTCATAAACTCGATGTTCGTTTCACCGTAATAGTAGTTACCGATCAATGTGCTGAAAGCGAACAGGAATACCATGATGGCAAGAAAACCGGACGCCCACGGGCCGATGTGCACACTAAGAGCCGCCTGGGTCAGCTCAATACCACTAAGTCCCGGCTTCGTATACGCACCGGATAACAAAATAATCATTGCCGTGCTCGTACATATAATAAGCGTATCCGTCAGCACCCCGAATGCCTGGATCAAGCCTTGCTTGACCGGATGGCTGGTGTCTGCCGTAGCTGCCGCATTCGGTGCGCTCCCCATTCCTGCTTCATTGGAAAATAAACCACGCTTGATGCCGTGCATCAGAGCTGCCCCGATGGAGCCTCCCGCAACCTGCTCGAAACCGAACGCACTGCGTACAATCAGGGACAATATCTGCGGCAATTGCTGAATATTAATGATTACAATAAACAGCGCAATTCCGATATACAGCACTGCCAGTACAATGACGATATATTCGGACATTTTGGCAATCCGCTTGATCCCCCCAAAAATAATGACCGCAAACACAGCCGCCATCAGCAGACCTACAACCAGCCGACTCGTGCCGAAGGCATTTTCGAAAGCTAGCGTAATCGTGTTGGACTGCACCGCGTTAAAGACCAGACCAAAGCTCAGTGTAATCAGTATCGCAAAAACAATACCCATCCACCGCTTCTTCAATCCGATCTCCATGTAATACGCGGGGCCACCGCGGAATCCATCTTTGTCCTTCACTTTATATACTTGGGCTAATGTGCTTTCAACGAAGCTGGAGGCTGATCCGATAATCGCAATGATCCACATCCAGAACACCGCACCCGGCCCACCCAGCGCAATGGCAAGAGCAATCCCTGTAATGTTACCCGTACCTACACGCGCCGCCATGCTGATACAAAATGCCTGAAAAGGCGAAATGCTGTCCCTGGAGCCGCGCTTCGACTCTTTCAGAACGCGGAACATATCTCCGATCATTCGTACTTGCAGACCCTTAGTGCGGAACGTAAAAAATAGTCCCAATGCGATCAGCATGACAATTAACAACTTGGACCAGAAAAAGTCGTTAATTACACCGATCACATCCTGTAAAAGCTGTTGCATCCACAATCCCCCAATATCCCTTGATTCATTCCCGCTGTAGAACCGGTTCCATATTCGGCCGTTTAACAGTATTTTTTGAGTATAACAATTTTTAGCCACACAGAACAGATAATTATACATTTTATTTTATAGAAGCCATTAACAGGAAACCTCACAGAGTTTGAACCTCATGTTATACTCATTTCTGCTGCACACGCAAACCTGCCAAAAAAGTGTTCATCATGACTTCAATACTCCGATCCACTTCTACGGGCAAACCAAAGCCGCCCTTCTGTTCGAGCGAGGCAAAACCATGAAGCAGACTGCGGAACCCCCTCGCCGCATGAACACAATCCTCTTCCTTAAATCCGTAACCGCTGGACAGAACAGAAATAACAAGCTCCGCCACACGATCCGCAGCCTGCCTCACTTCGGGATTATTTCGATCAGTTGCATACAGCATCGCTTCATACAAACCAGGTCGTTCGCGGGCATATCGCATATAGGCTTTCCCCATAGCGGTCAATGCATCGTCACCCGCTCTGCCAACCGCCGCGCTCATCAAAGCTTCCTCCAACTGTCCCAGGCTGTGCAGAGCCAGCACTTGGCGCAGTCCGTTCAACCCGTCCACGTGGTTATACAAAGACGGGGGGCGAATGTGCAGCTTCTGCGCCAGCGTGGTGAGCGTGACATCGCCCATCCCCCGTTCATTGGCAATGTCCTCGGCAGCCTGTAGAATATCGTGCAGCTTCACTCCGTTTCTGGGTGACATCAGCATTTCTCCTTTAATCGAATTTCTAATTTCTATGTAAGGCATTGACGTGAGCATTTTGCATAAAGCGTCGGGAATCGAATGATGCAAAATGCTGACGTATAAAAATACAAAATGAGCCTGATTTCTATTTTAGCTAATCCTATTAGTTTACCTATTAGTTTATACAAAAAAGCTATGGTTTGAAAGCATATCAGCTTTTACTGATATAATGAACGAAGCAAGATCATAGAGCGGGTCTGACCACTTTTTCGATCCCATGTAAAGGAGATAGCTATATCTATGGATCCCAAGCCACTTCCAGCCATTGAATTTAAGCACATCACCAAATACTTCATCGGGTCTGAACAGCAACGTGCTGTCCTGAATGGAATTACGGCAAAAGTTTCTCCCGGCAAAATCACCACGCTGGTTGGCCCGTCCGGGTCTGGTAAAAGCACGCTGCTTTCACTGTGTAATCTTCTACTGACGCCGGATGAAGGGGAAATCAGCGTATTCGGCAAGCCCCTTTCCGAATGGGAAATCCCTGAACTGAGACGAAAGGTCGCACTGGTTTTTCAGGATGCCCCCATGCTGCAAGGAACCGTTCTGTATAATCTTCAGACCGTAGAACGGTTGCATGGCACGGTGCTGCATGATCCAGGCGACTTGTTAGAGCGTGTAGGGCTTACCCGCGATCTACTGGAGCAAAAGGCGCAGGAGCTATCCGGAGGTCAAAGACAGCGCTTGGCCTTGGCGCGAACGCTTGCGAACCGCCCGGATATTTTACTGCTGGATGAGATTACTTCCGCACTGGACCCGGCCTCGGTCAAAGAGGTAGAGGAACTGTTGCTTCAAATGAACAAAGAAGAGGGAACGACGATGATCTGGATTACGCATCATATGGAACAAGCCCGCAGAGTAGGCCATGAAACATGGCTGATGATCGACGGAAAGCTCGTGGAGCAAGCGGATACCGAGGCTTTTTTCGATGCACCACAGCACAATGAAACCCGCAGGTTCATAGCAGGAGAATGGGTATGACAATTGTTGCCCTGATTCTTTCTCTCGGTTTTGTGTTCATCGCCATCGTCATGTCCAAATCCTTCAAGCTTGGTCTGGATCGGGATATCATTATCGCCACGATCAGAGCATCGGTTCAGTTGCTGGCCATCGGCTATGTGCTGCATTTGATTTTCGGGATGCAGAGCTACGGATTTATCACATTGTTCATTCTGCTCATGATCACCGTAGCCTCCCAAAATGTGGCACGCAAAGGACGATTCATTCCCGGCCTTATGTGGAAATCATTCCTGACGCTGCTATGTGTAGAAATCGTTACACAGGCATTCCTGATTAGCCTGCATATCATTCCGGCGACAGCCCGGTATATGATTCCGATTAGCGGCATGATCATTGGCAGCTCCATGATTTTGTCCAGTCTGCTGGTGTCCCGGCTCAAGTCGGAGGTGCTGCTGCGCAAGCCTGAAATCATGCTCATCCTGGCACTAGGTGGCACACCGAGACAAGCCATTTTCCCTATACTCAAGGATTGCATACGCTCCAGTATGATTCCAACCATTGAGGGACAGAAAACGCTGGGGCTTGTCCAACTTCCCGGCATGATGACCGGGCAGATTATCGCAGGAGCCAATCCCATTGCCGCTGTCCGTTTGCAGTTGCTGATCGTATTTACCACCATGACCTCTGCTATTCTGACCAGCGTGCTGCTCAGCCTGTTCATTTATCCGGCATTATTTACCCGCCAGCAGCAGCTGCGTACAGAAGCATGGGAGCGCTAATCCCTATCCAACACAGCTTTATTTTGCAAAAGTCTATCTGCCAGATGATCGGTAGGTAGGCTTTTTGGTGTATATTCTTGTCCCTGCACGAAAAGATATACTGTGATTTTATATCATCAGGCTTACAATATACATATATAGGTTAAGCATTTTGCATAAATCCCAAGAGCGATTTCAAATCAGCAATATATAGATCGAAACGGTTTAGTTCGTCTATATATTGTACTTTCGAGCGTTGGGAATCGAATGATGCATCATGCTGAGGTTAAATGTCGATCTAAGAGAGGGCATAGAAATAAGTCATCTAACAACACACAAAGGAGATAAAAAGATGAACAATCGTTTATTAATCAAAAACGGCTGTGTACTCACGCTCGATAAGACAATGGGTGATTTTAAAAAAGCGGATATTCTTATCGAGGGAAAAAAAATTATCGCTGTTCAACCGGAGCTAGAAGCAGCCGATTGTGAAGTTGTTGACGCTACAAACATGATTGTTATGCCGGGATTCGTGGATACACATCGCCACACCTGGGAATCTGTCGTTCGTAATGTAGGTGCCGATTGGTCTCTCGAAAAGTACTTGGGGCGTATGTACTATGGGAATATTGGAGCTAAATTACGTCCGCAGGATGGATATGTAGCGAATCTGCTTGGCGCACTGGAAGCATTGGATGCAGGGGTTACCACACTACTGGATTGGTCGATGATTAATTCACCCGATCATACAGACGAGCTGATCCGGGGCTTGCAAGAATCGGAAACAAGAGCGGTCTTTGCCCACGGAGTTTCTGGTGATGGAGAATATTGGTCCAGAGAAAGCCGAATTCGACAATCCGATGACAGCAGACGGGTGAAAAAGCAGTATTTCTCATCAGATGACCAGTTGCTTACCATGGGGTTAGCCATAAGAGGACCAGAATTTAGCGCATGGGAAACAACAGTTGATGAGATTCGATTCGCTCGGGAGCTTGGTGTGCTGTGTACAATGCATTTAGGGTTCGGGACATGGGGTTCGGTGGATCGATCGATTGAAAAATTGCATAAGGCTGGACTGCTCGGATCGGATCTTAACTTTGCCCATGCCAATACACTCAGCTATGAGGAGTATAAGCTAATCGCAGATTCGGGCGCCTCCATTTCCGTTACTCCAGAAATCGAAATGATGATGGGACATGGCTATCCGGCTACAGGGCTATTTATGGAGAACGGAGGAAGACCCTCACTAGGAGTCGATGTTGTAGTATCAACCGGTGGAGACATGTTTGCACAAATGAAGTTCGCCTTGCAAGCAGAACGTTCCAGAATCAATGGAAAGATTTTATCCACAGGAGAAATGCCGGTGGAACTCACCATTTCAGCACGGGACATTATAGAATTCGCGACGATTGACGGTGCCCGAGCATTGGGACTGGATCATAAGATCGGTACGTTAACTCCGGGAAAAGAAGCCGATCTGATTATGATTCGAACCAACGATCTGAATATGTTTCCGGTAAATCATCCAATCGGTGCTGTTGTGCAATGTGCAAACACGAGCAACGTCGATTCAGTGTTTGTGGCTGGGAAAGCTGTCAAACGGAACGGAAAAATGCTGCATGTAGACATTCAACGTTTGCGCAAGTTAGCCAATGAGTCTAGAGATTATATTTTCTCACAATACGGGGTGCCTGAGGAAGCATGGCCAATCTGATTACTGTACTCTTTAACAAACTGACTATCCAGCCTATCTGTCGTTGTACAGGCGGGTAGGCTTTTTGTTCTAATGAAAGAATTGATTAGTCCCGATTCTTTTCTCAAGTCATCCTATTCATTGTATGGCATTATGGGAGGTTTGTACGAATGTTGATTACTAAGAATAAAACGGCGGCAGCTATTTTAAGGGTTATATTTTTTTCAATGATTTTCGGCTGGATTTATTATTATTCAGGATATCACCCGGCTGAAATCGCTAAATTAGTTAAAATCACAGACGATTGCTTGGTCATACAGAGGGATGCTTCTAACGGAGGTGAATATAAAGAATTATATATTTCCTCAAAGTCTGTGATCCCTCCTCTGGTTGTAGGCAAACAATATTTTTTCGTGTCTGATCAAAGATACTTCCAACATCCATATATCCGCTATGTAGAGGAGTAGTACAGAACAAGACAAAAGTGTGCATGCAACTCAAGTCAAATATTCCTGCATTCCGCCTGTTAAGATGGAATCGAAAGGAGGGAACCATCGTGTACGAATGGAACGAAATGGTCCAACTCATGATTGATTGGATTGATAATAATCTTACTTCAGCACCATCGTTGTTGAGAATGTCCAATCAGTTAGGCTACTCTCCTTATTACTGTACAAAACAGTTCCATTCTCTTACAGGAATGACGTTAAGGGATTATGTGTGGATGCGCCGGATTAGCCGTGCAGCCCTTGAACTCCGGGATGGCAATGTTCGCATCCTTGATGTTGCCATAAAGTATGGGTTTTCTTCACAAGAAGCTTTTACACGAGCATTTGTAAAAGCCTTTGAGGTAACTCCGGCTGTATACCAAAGAGAGCCTAGACCTATTCCGTTAGCGATTCGTGTTGAAGTGTTCTCTCCTTATCATTATCATTTGAAGGAGCGGGATCAGATGGTTAAGGAACATTTGCAAGAAGCCGAAATCAAAATTGAGCGTATACCAGCACACAAATTTATTGGAATCTGGGATACCTCTTCTCGAAACTACGGTGATTTCTGGAGAAACGGTCATAATTGTGATGAAATTTGTGGAACACTGGAAAGCATGTCTCATCTCAAGCTACCCGAACAATTGGGTCAAACCGCAGGCTGGTTCTATCAGGATGGTCAGAAGGGCTATCTCTATGGAATACCGGTTGCCGCTGATTACGCTGGAGAGATTCCAGCAGGAATGGAGTGCCGGAGCATTCCCGAATCAGATTATCTGGTGTTTTTTCACCCGCCCTTCAATTATTTAAAAAACAATGGAGAGGTTATGAGAATTGTGGAGGAGAAGGCTTGGAGCTTTGACCCTGCCAGCATGGGATATGAATGGGATGAGGAAACGAAGCAGGATTATCAGCGGCATTTCCCGGAAGGATACGGTTACGCAGTGTTACGTCCAGTGAAAAAAGTGTAGAGAAAAAGAATCCCAAGAAGCAGCTACGATGATGTAAATATAGCTTCTCCTGTTCATAAATTATCACTCACTTCCTCGCCTGTAGATATGAGTTCAACGCTTCTTTCCTTTTATATATTCGTTTTATAAATAAGGATAATAATAGGCGAAGGATAACTCCCTTCGCCTATTTTCTTCTATAAGATCCTTAACCATTAAAATTATCTTCTAAATTATCGTCCACCTTATCAGGCTCGTACTCGACTGTTTTATAGTCAGGTGATGAGGGAATCATATTGACCACGACATTCCTCATTTTCAACTTGTACGTTCCTTCCTCAAAGGCAATAATATACTTAATGGGAGGTAATTCCATGTCCTCATACTTCGTTATCGATGAAACGACAATCTTAGAAGGGTCTGCGTCATTTACAGAAATGATACGATAGTCTATCGGTGTTCCTTGAGCTTTTAGAAAATTAAGTCGTGCCCGGTCTGTTTTAAAACGATAATCATCAGACAGTGAAAGCATCTTATCATAATCACGACTCATCGAAGCGTCCATATATTCTGAAAATGTCGAAACAGCAGCCTCTTTGGGCTTATCGGGAAGTTTATGAGGCTCCTTATCCCCTCCAAAACCTGTAGCAATTACAGTCAAAATCCCTCCTAAGACAACCAAGCAAGCCAACTTCTTACGTAGTACAATCTTCAATTGAAAAAAACCTCCTTTATTGTAAATTTTACCACAAATGCTTCTTCAAATAAATAAGGTAGAGTTCAAATTTTGTGAACTCTACCTTATTTATTATTCCAGAATGGTCTTATTCATTTTCTAACACATTTCCTTCTAAATGAATAAGACCATTTCCCCTACTCTCGCGGGTGTCAGCAAATGCTAATCTACCACTGCCCGAAGGTACTTGAACATATTTATTGTAAGACCCCTCACCATTAACAGATGAACTGACTCCCAATTTAACAAGTGCGCCATCTTTATATGTGCCTACACCATAAATTACTCTTATAGCTTGTACATCCGAGTCTACGATTGACTGACTCCCATTAAATGTAACCTGATTTCTGTAGTTTCCAAAGAAATTTCCGATCTGACTTAAATTCATTCCATGATTCTCCGAATAATAAGTCAGATTTCTCACAGCTAGTTGAACATCACCTTGTAAAGCCTTAGAAGGCTCCACAAATACTCCCGTTTCTACTTTTCCATATGTTGAACTAGTAGGTGCAATATCATATACCAAGCCTTTAGGTTGTTTGACTATATAATTACCTCCCTCCTTTTCAATGTTATAGGGTGCTGCTGGTAATTCACCTATATCCCCATAAGTTAACTTAACGGAAACATTGATATTGTCTGGGTCAGAATTATCAGCCGATACAATTTTGTAATCAACTAGAGACTCATTTACTCCCAGACTGTTAATCTGTGGTTTTTTAAAATCGTTAAAATATTCATTCACAGCCTTTAATGCTTCTGGACTAAGTGAATCCTTATCAAAGCTATCTTGATTTGCCTCGATCTTAGAACCAACCTGTACATTATTATTTTCACTTACTGATAAAGGATTATTAGTAGGTATGTTATTTTCTAACGTTGGGGCAGCCGAGGCCGCGCTCCCAAAGCAAAAGGCCAATGACATAGTTATAATAGCAATTTTCTTCTTCATATTAATTCCCTCCGAAATAGATTTTATTTTACTCAATCCCTATTAAAATAAAACAATACATACTGCCTAGGTATAGAAATATATAGTGCCCCTACAGTTCTAACCCCTAAAAATACAGCCTATAAGGTAAATTGAATTAAAGAAAAAGAAATACCCAATAACATACATAAAATAGCGGAATTTTAAACTGTTTTCACCTCTATCTTCCCTTTCAAAAGATATTTTTTGTGTTAATAACAACTGATTTGATTGTCCCTCTCTAACCATCCCCTCTGTAAAGCTATTCTAATACTCATGCAGAATTATCCAAGAAGATATAATAAATGTATCACTTTTCAATGTTTTAGTAAAATTTGTCAATTTTATCACCTTTCTTTAGAAATCCTATATCCGCCAATGCTCATATCCATGCTCATTTCGTTTTGTTAGACTAGCCACAAAGTTGAAAGTAAAAGAACAATACTATAGAATTTTATAAAATAGGAAAAATAAGGTGGTTGGACTAGGATGCTTTATCAAATTAGGGGGAGAACAGTTCAAACCGATGTTAAAATTGAGGAATCTGTAGAAGCTCCCAATCCACAGATGCGCTGCGAGTAGTTTTACGAAAATACGGTAGATTGAGAAAGGGTTATGATATTTACACAGTGTCTGCCTTGGATGATTCCAGCAGTTGCCCTGAAATAGAGTCAATATCTGTATCTGCACTGGATCCCATATTGAGTGATGAGGGAGTCTTTCGGATTTCTGAGACTATTCGGAAGGGAACAGCTACAACTTCAGAGTACCAAAATTTCGCAATCTAATTCCGACTGCGGAAAATTACGACCAATTATTAAACAAAATATTCAAAGTCGGCTGAAAATCTAACCTATTTCAGAGATTCATTTCTATGCATAGAATGTATCCATAAATTAAAGGGGAATATAGATTGTTGCTCCATTCCGACTCCTTCTATTAAAAAAGATATGCCTATCTACAAAAGAACGAACCAGTCAGCAGAAAAATTACTCGGACGCCTTAGAGAACTCATTTAGGAACATCCCGATGCCAGACAATATGACTATGCCAAATGGCTTGGTGTGTCACAAGGACGTGTATCTCAACTTAAAAAGTTACTGTAAAATGCAGCATAACTTCTTGAAAACCCCATTCATTTAAATCCAAGGCCATCCTTTTAAAATAATTTTATTTTAACGTGAATACTCACTGAATACCTTTGTTACCTTATGTAAGGTCGTCTTCCTATCCTGTAAACTAAGTTCCATCAAGCGATAACCGCTGGATCATAGAGAGGATGAGATATTCATGAGTGTAGAAAATAGAGTTTTAGCGATACAAGATGGTCTGGACGGACGTGTGAATGCAGTCATAGATCAAACCCTTGCCGAGAAGCGCCTGGTTGGCGCAGTCGTCATGATATATATGGATGGTTCACCCGTGTATGTGCGAGCGGCCGGGCTGGCTGATCGAGAAGAAAATATTCCCATGCGCGAGGATGCTTTATTTCGGCTCTCTTCTGTATCCAAGCCGATTGTATCTACAGCGGCCTTGGTTTTGGCAGCCCAAGGACAGATTGGACTCGATGAATCCATTGAACGCTGGTTGCCGGACTTTCGCCCCCGCTTGATCAGCGGCGAGCAGCCATCCATTACGGTACGGCAATTGCTCACACATACTGCCGGGCTGACCTATGGCTTTTTAGAGGAAGAAGGCGGAGGCCCCTATCAACGTGCAGGCGTATCGGATGGCATGGATTTCTCAAATCTTACGCTTGAAGAGAACTTGCAACGTTTGGCTTCTGTGCCTCTGTTGTATACACCGGGTAAAGCATGGGGTTATTCCATTGCCACCGATGTACTCGGTGCAATCATTAGTCGCGTATGCGGCACAACCCTTGAGCAGGCTGTTAAAAAGCTCGTTACAGAACCTCTCGATATGCATGATACCCGTTTCTCGGTCGCTGATGCCGGACGACTTGCGGCTCCTTATGTTAACGATACAGCCGAACCCCGGCGGATGCGTGAGCTTGAGGTTGCGCAGGTGTTTGAAGGCACGGCGGGACTTCGTTTTCAGCCTGCACGCGCCTTTGATCCCACGGCTTTCCACTCTGGCGGCTCGGGTATGATTGGCAGCGCAAAAGACTTTATGCGACTGCTGGAAACACTGCGAAACGGCGGCAATCCGTTACTTCCAGAGGAATGGGTCCGTGAAATGGGCACCATCCAAACCGGGAACCTCCCCTTGGCAGGCTGGCCGGGACGGGGCTTCGGACTGGGATTCACCGTACTCCAAAATCCCGACGAAGGCGAAACAGCAGAATCCCCCGGAACGTGGCGTCTCGGAGGAGCTTACGGTCATTCATGGTTCGTTGATCCCACGCAAAGACTCAGCGTTGTTGCCTTTACCAATACAGCATTTGAAGGTATGTCGGGTCCGTTTACAACCGAGCTTTGCCAAGCCATTTACGGCAGCTCAAATAGGGTCTAATAAAGCGGGAGTTACATGTTTAAGCTCTACAGGCGAGGATAAGACGATTAACGTGGTAGAGTGACCGTGCTTTCCGCACTCATCCCCGAATTGCTCCAGCTTAAGCATGGATTCGACCATAACCTTAAGTAAATAATTTTGCTCACCGCTAATTCGATGACACTCAATGACTTCAGGCGCAGATTGGCAAAACTCAACAAATGAGTTGCATTGATTCGTGTGCACGAGCACATGAGCCATGATCGGCTTTCCGACTTTCTCATGTGAAACCATGGCACGATATCCAGTGATAATGCCTTTATCCTCCATGCGCCTTACTCTTTCCGTGACAGCGGGCTGGGAAAGTCCAACCTCCTTGCCCAGCTCGGTCATGGAGATGCGTGCCTGGTTTTGTAGACATAACAAAATTTTATGATCCACTTGGTCCATAGGTAATCTACTCCTTAAATACAAGGTTATATTGCATATATACTTTATTTTTTATCATCTATTCAGACAATGGCTTTGAATTATATCCAACAATCGAATATTACCATGTAAAACTATGACGGTAAAGAGAACTGCTATAGAGAAGGACTTGATACCCTATAGCCAAAGAAAACCGGCTAACACGATGCATACGTGTTAGTCCGGTTTTTGTTTAGAAAATAGGTTTCCTACCTGTTGATTGCGTGTGGCTTGGATTAGATCAGCGTGTAGCCGCCATCCGGGAACAGCACGCTTCCGGTGGTGAACTTGTTCGTCATCAGATACAGCACGGTATGCGCGATTTCCTCGTTATAACCCACCCGATGGAGCAAGGTTACTTCCTTATATTCCTCAAAAGCTTGCGCCCGCTGTTCGCCCTCGGGACCGTCTCTCCAGATAGTGCCGGGAGATACAACATTGACCCGTACCGGAGCCAATTCTACCGCCAAAGCTTTACCCAAGCTTTCGATTGCGCCGTTTGCCGCCCCGTATGTAGCGCCAAAGCCCATCGGCCGCTGGCTGAATGCTCCAGACATGAGGACGATGGAGCCTTCCCTGGAAATATGCGGAACCGCATGCTTGGCAGCGAAATATTGCGGCCAGAATTTCCCCTCAAACGGCGTCTTCGCCTTTTCCGTATCAATCGTGATCGGACCACGTGTGTAGCTCGCGCCTGGTGTAAACAGATGGTCGAATGCGCCGACCTTTTCAAAAAATGCCTGCACTTCCTCCTCCTTCTGATTATTCAGTTGGAAGGTTTCCACCAATTCGGCAGGGATAACTTTCTTCGCCTGCTCCAGTTTCTCCGCAGAACGTCCAGCGATCACGATACTCGCTCCCTGCTTTGCTGCTTCTATCGCTGTTGCCAGCCCTATACCTGCACTGCCGCCAATGACGACGACACGTTTATGATGTAAATTCATACAATTCTCAGCTCCTTTGTACGGATTATATCATAACTATTTTATTAGCATACATAATTTTATTCGGATGGGCTTTCCTGCACCGTGCTTTTGCGGTAGGATGTCGGCGACTGACCGGACCAGCGCTTGAATTGCCTGCTAAAATGCGCAATGTTCCCGTAGCCGAGCATATCGGTAATTTGCTGCACCGTCCATTGGGGATCTGCTAATAGTAACTTGGCCTCGTGCAGGACAAGGCCAGACAGATACACACGGGGAGATACACCGAAGACACTACGAAATACACGATTACAATGGGAAACGCTAATCCCTAATTCCGATGAAATGCCTTCAATCCCATCATGCTTTTCTACAGAGTCGATTTGTCCAAAATGCTGATTCACTCTGCCCTGAAGTCGGCTGGCAATCTGATAGGCAAGCTCAGCCTGCACGTATCCGCGCCCCGGCAGATGTGCCGCTTCACTGGACACCGCCTCCCACAACGTAGCGAACAGCTCAAATACGGCAGATTGTATCCGCATACGCTTCGCCACCGAATCTCCTGCTTTTTCGGCATCGGGCGTGGAGAGGTCGAGCAGCTTATCCAGCGCTGGTCCCATCTGCCTCGCTACCGCACCTTCGGCTGGAAACAGCACTTGCTCCAGACGACTCAGCAACGAAAGAAACAACTTGTCATCAATGTCGAAATGCATGCAAAAATACGTAAAGCCCTCCCCGCTGCTGTGGCTGGAGTGAAAGATTCCCGGTCGCAGCAGCACCAGATCCCCCTGCCGCTGTGTATAGCTGCGACCATTCACCACCATCACCTGCTCTCCTGCAAGCACGATATTAATTTCATATTGAGGATGCTCGTGTGGTGGGTAGTTCCAGTCCCTTCCGACACTTCGCGTATGAATGGCAAACAGATTGACCGTCGTTCGCACATCGGGAAAAAAGAATTCCTCTCCAGTAGCTGTAGGATCTGGATGGTCTGGGCGATTCGGTACACGTGGTGACGACATGCTTCCCCTCCTTGCGTACATAGGATTTTACTCCAGTATATCGTTTTCGGCGCGATTTGGATAAATTAATGCGCGATTTGACAATGGCTCCCCGGAGCGTAGCATGCTAGGCTCTATATGAGATCAAGTGAGTATAGCATATGGCGAATATATGAACATGCTGCAAAATACTTTTGTATATGAAAGTCACTCTTTATGTTGAAAGGGGTTTCATTATATGACGAAAAATATATTTTATAACACGCAACACTCACCTATCGGAGCCTTCTCCAGCTTTACGCTCGGGTTCAAAGGTAATCGGGGTGGACTCGGCCTGGAGCTGGGCAAGCCAGCAGATGAAAATGTATATATCGGGCTGCAATCCAGAGACGGTGAGGTATATGAGGCGCTTCCCTTTTTTACAGTCGCACAGGACGAAAGCGCCCGATACGATGTGGAGAAAAAGGATAAACGAACGGAGCCGCAGCTCGGTGCCTTTGCCGATCAAGACATTACCCGTGAGCTGAAAGCGGGCACGGATACATGGAGTGCTGGAGATTTAACGTTCCGGCTGTATTCTCCTGTCCGTCCGGTGCCGGAGCCGGGAAAAGCGGATGCGGATGAGCTGCGGGCAGCGCTGGTTCCGGCGGTATTTGCCGAGCTTACGGTCGATAATACGCAGGGAACGGCTGCGCGGAGAGCTTTTTTCGGCTATCAGGGCAGTGATCCGTACAGTGGCATACGCATTGTAGGAGAAGACCCACGCAGGGACGCTGTGGATTCTCCCCACTCGCAAAGACTCACGGGCGTTGGCCAAGGGCGCAGCACAGCTATTGTGACTAATAGCAGCGAAGCGATACCTGCAAGTGGATTTGCAATGGAGAACCTTCTCGGGGAAAGCATGGACGAGAATTTATCCTTTGGCCTGGGCGTGACGGGTGCGCTCCTCATGGACGTTCCCGCAGGCGAAAAGCGCACGTATTCCTTCGCCATATGCTTCTATCGCGGCGGTATCGTGACGACAGGCATCGAGGCGACGTATTACTATACTCGTCTATTCAAGGATATTGAAGACGTGGCGAGCTATGCTTTGGAGCATTTTACAGACCTGACCGCAGCCTGTATTCAGACTAATCGCTGGATGGAGTCGGTAAGCTTGAGCCCGGATCAGGAATTTATGCTCGCGCAGGCGATTCACAGCTATTACGGCAGCACCCAGTTGCTTAGTCAGCAAGCGGATGGAGAACCGATCTGGATTGTGAACGAAGGCGAGTATCGGATGATGAATACGCTCGATCTGACGGCGGATCAGCTCTACTATGAATTGATTTTGAACCCGTGGACGGTACGCAACGAGCTGGAGTGGTTCGTCAAACGGTACAGCTACCGGGATGAGGTACGGTTTCCGGCAGACGAACAAACCTATCCGGGCGGCATCACGTTTACGCATGATATGGGCGTGGCAAATGTGTTCTCCCGTCCGGGGTACTCCTGTTATGAGCTGGCAGGGATTGACGGTTGCTTCTCTTATATGAGCCACGAAGAGCTGGTGAACTGGCTATGCTGCGCCACAGTGTATATCGAACAGACACAGGACCAGGCGTTTACGACGCGTATGCTGCCTATCTTGCGTGAATGCTTTGATAGTATGCTACAGCGGGATCATCCAGACCCGGCACAACGAAACGGCTTAATGGGCTTGGATAGCTCCAGAACCCTTGGAGGCACAGAAATTACAACCTACGATAGTCTGGACGTATCGCTGGGCCAGTCCCGCAACAATATTTATTTGGGCAGCAAATGCTGGGCGGTATATGTTGCGCTGGAAAAGCTATTTGCCTCAGAAGGGCTTGCTTCCCTTTCACGGGAAGCAGGCTTACAGGCAGACAAATGCGCAGCAGCGATCACGGCGCAGATGACAGACAAGGGCTATATTCCTGCCGTCATTCAGGAGGGCAATGATTCACAGATTGTCCCTGCGATTGAGGGGCTGATCTTCCCTTACTTCACAGGCTGCGAAGAGGCACTTCAACTCAATGGGCGATTTGGCGGATATATCCAAGCGCTGCGACGCCATTTGGAAACGGTGCTGGCACCGGGAGTTTGCCTGTTCAAAGATGGAGGCTGGAAGCTGTCATCAACCAGTAACAACTCCTGGCTGAGTAAAATCTATCTGTCGCAGTTTATTGCCCGTGAGCTGCTGGAGCTGCCTTGGGAGGAAGCAGGGCAGGCCGCAGATGCTGCCCATGTCTCATGGCTCCTGCACCCTGAGGAATCCTATTGGTGCTGGAGCGACCAAATGCTCTCCGGTATTGCCCACGGCAGCAAATATTATCCGCGCGGAGTTACCGCTATTTTGTGGCTGTATGAAGGCAAGGGCAACCGTCTGGTTCTTCCCCGGCACATGAGTCTGGATCAGGAGCAGCATGCCTGACACTAACCTTCACCTGCCCAAAAGGAGGCCCCAAATATGAGCAAGCGCAGGGATATGCAAAAAGAGAGCGGCTATGACGCTTGGCTGCATTATCACCGCAATCGCAAGGTGGAGGATTTGCCCGCTTGGTGCAGAGTCATCGTGGTTCAAGAGGCAGATGAAGTGCTTCACACGGCTGCGAGTGAGCTTCAGCACGGATTGACCTCCATGTTCGGACAGCAGCCGAAGATTAGTACCGTTCCTGTGAATGCGCCATTCATTGTGCTAGGTACGTTCGGAGGGCACCCGTTGGCGGCAGAACGATTTAGCGCAGAAGAACAGGCAGATGTGAGCGCAGAAGGCTACCGAATTCGTGGGATAGGGATTCCGCACCCGGCACATTCAGCTTCGTATGACTACGATGATGATGACATAAAGAGAGCGTACGTCACGATCGCCGGGCAGACCACCAAAGGCGTATTATACGGGGTTTTTCATCTGCTGCGCTACCTGCAAGGAGGACTGGATGGTGAGCTGAAGCCCGTCACCGAATCCTTGCACGCCCCCCTTCTGGATGTGTTATCCAATCCGGCTAATCCCATCCGCATGATCAACCACTGGGATAACATGGACGGTAGTGTGGAACGCGGATATGCGGGAACATCCATTTTTTTCGAAAATAATGCCTTTACTACAAATATGGACCGCCTTCGAGACTATGCCCGTCTACTTGCCTCTGTTGGCATTCAGGCGCTGTCCATTAACAATGTGAATGTCCATCACGTAGAAACAGAGCTGATTACAGACACATTTCTACCAGATGTGGCCAAAGTGGCTGCGGTGTTTCGCGCCTATGGCATCCAAATCTATTTGAGCATTAATTATGCCAGCCCTATTCAGCTCGGCGGGTTAACCACCGCGGATCCTCTGGACCCTGGCGTAGCTGAATGGTGGCAGGCCAAAGCCCGGGAAGTTTACGCCGCCGTTCCTGATCTGGGCGGCTTCGTGGTAAAAGCCGATTCCGAGAATCGGCCCGGGCCGTTCAGCTACGGGCGTCATCACGCCAATGGAGCCAATATGCTGGCAGATGCGTTGCGGCCCTGCGGCGGACGGGTGATTTGGCGTTGCTTTGTCTATGACTGCAAGCAGGACTGGCGTGACCGCAAGACGGATCGGGCTCGCGCGGCCTTTGACCATTTTAAACCACTGGATGGGCTGTTTCGGGAAAATGTCATTTTACAGATTAAAAATGGTCCCATGGATTTTCAGGTGCGGGAGCCTGTCTCCCCCCTGTTTGGCGCGCTGGAAGCTACCCAGGTATTGCTGGAATTCCAGATTGCACAAGAATACACGGGACAGCAGCGGCATCTGTGTTACCTTGTTCCGCAATGGAAGGAGGTACTGGATTTTGACACCTACGCACAGGGAAAAGGCTCCACCATCAAGCGCATCGTGAACGGCGCTCTGCATAGCAAGAGCGATTCTGCTTCTCCTTCCTCCACCAAACACACCAACTATGGGATCGCAGCTGTATCCAATATTGGAGCGGACACCAATTGGACCGGACATCTGCTCGCCCAGTCCAATCTTTATGGCTACGGTCGGTTGGCATGGGACCCGGAGCTATCCGCAGACGAAATCACTGATGAGTGGGTTCGGCTGACGTTTGGCGGACAAGGAAAGAGTGACAGCGGTACAGATTTCATTCCTGCTATTAAGCAAATGCTGCTCGATTCATGGAATATCTACGAGTCCTACACCGCCCCGCTTGGGGTCGGCTGGATGGTCAGCCCCGGTCACCACTATGGGCCAGATGTAGACGGCTACGAATATTCGATGTGGGGCACCTATCATTTTGCTGATTGCCGTGGCATCGGGGTGGATCGCACGACCGCAACTGGAACGGGGTATGCAGGACAATATTTTTCTCCCCATGCCAATATCTACGAATCTACTGAAACCTGCCCGGATGAGCTGCTATTATTCTTTCATCATGTTCCTTATACGCACGCGCTCCACTCTGGTCAAACCGTCATTCAACACATTTATGATACACATTTTGATGGTGCAGAACGTGCGGTCGGCCTCAGAGACACATGGATTAGTCTGCGGGATCATCTGGATGAAGCGATCTATGAACAGGTACTGGAGCGGCTGGAGCATCAGGCTGAGCACGCCAGGGAATGGCGGGATCGGATCAATACGTATTTTTACCGAAAAAGCGGCATTGCTGACCAGAAGAATCGCCCTATTTATTAAGCCTGGATTTTGAAAAATCCTCAAGCAGTAATAACCCTTGCAATACTTTCATACAGGCTGGAACAAAGCTTCTATACGTCTAGGTTCTCTTTCCCCTATGCTGGCATTGGCTATCCGCACATTACTAAAAGGCATGCGTCTTACTCAGACCTATGCCTTATTTTTTTGCCTGAACTCATATTAAGGACACGGTTGCTAACTCAAAATGTCATATTTCTCCACCCCGAGTGTGCAATAAATTCTTCTTTTTGTGCAACCGCTTGCTTTATAATCATTTTGTAAACGTTTACAGAATGTTATCGAAATAGACTATGCTTTGGGGAGGATGATCGGTTTGACCTTGTATCGAAGTCTATGGAACAAAGGGTGCCTGATTCTGCTAAGCCTTGTGCTATCTCTGACCGCCTTCATTGGCTCACCCTCCAATACGGCAAGCGCTGCGGTTGCTGACGATTTTCAGGCTTCCGTCATGGGGCCGCTGGCGAAAATCAATGACTGGGGCGCATTCAAAAAGCAACTGCAAACGCTGAAAAGCAATGGCGTGTATGCCCTCACCACCGACGTCTGGTGGGGTTATGTGGAGAGTGCAGGAGATAACCAGTTCGATTGGAGCTACTACAAGACCTATGCAGATGCGGTTAAAGAAGTGGGCCTGAAGTGGGTTCCCATCATCTCTACGCATAAGTGCGGTGGAAATGTAGGTGACGACTGCAGCATCCCGCTGCCAAGCTGGCTGTCTAGCAAGGGCAGTGCAGATGAAATGCAGTTCAAGAACGAAAACAGCTATGTCAATAATGAAGCCCTTTCGCCGCTATGGAGCGGGGTCGGCAAGCAATATGATGAGTTGTATGCCTCGTTTGCTGAAAATTTTGCCGGGTACAAAAGCATCATTCCCAAAATTTATTTAAGCGGTGGCCCTTCCGGTGAATTGCGATACCCGTCCTACTATCCGGCGGCAGGATGGAGCTACCCGGCACGTGGCAAGTTCCAGGCCTATACCGAAACAGCCAAAAATGCATTCCGCACGGCCATGAATGAAAAGTATGGATCATTGGACAAGATTAATGCGGCTTGGGGTACCAAGCTAAGCAGCCTTAGCCAAATCAATCCGCCGACTGACGGGGACGGATTTTACACGAACGGCGGGTATACTTCCACCTATGGGAAGGATTTCTTGTCGTGGTACCAAAGCGTGCTTGAAAATCATCTGGGGTTCATCGGAGCAGCTGCCCACAAAAACTTCGATTCTGTGTTCGGTGTCCGTATCGGAGCCAAGATTTCCGGCCTGCACTGGCAGATGAACAACCCTGCCATGCCTCACAGCACGGAGCATGCAGGTGGATATTATGATTACAATCGTATTATTCAAAAGTTCAAGGATGCCGATCTGGATCTAACCTTTACTGCACTGGAGATGAACGACAGTGGCACAGCACCTAATTATTCCTTGCCGTCCACACTGGTAGATACCGTCTCCTCGATCGCGAATGCCAAGGGCGTTCGCCTGAATGGTGAAAATGCGCTCCCAACGGGTGGCAGCAGATTCCAGAAAATTGAAGAGAAAATCACAAAGTTTGGTTATCACGGCTTTACGCTATTGCGCATCAACAATCTCGTCAACAACGACGGCTCACCAACCGGTGAACTGGATGGATTCAAACAGTATATTATCAGCAAGGCCAAGCCAGGCGATAACGGCGGCGGTACAGGCAACCAAGTAACTGTATACTACAAAAAAGGCTTCAACTCGCCTTACATTCACTACCGCCCGGCTGGCGGAAGCTGGACGGCTGCACCTGGCGTGAAAATGCAGGATGCCGAAATTAGCGGCTATGCTAAAATCACTGTCGATATCGGCTCTGCCTCCCAATTAGAGGTTGCCTTTAATGATGGCAATAACAACTGGGACAGCAACAACACCAAAAACTACCTTTTCAGCACGGGGACTTCTACCTACACTCCAGGCGACAGCGGCAAAGCAGGAGCCGTCACATCAGGTGCTCCATCCGGTACCAATCCCGGAGAAGGCGGCGGTACAACCAACAAGGTAACTATATACTACAAAAAAGGCTTCAATTCGCCTTACATTCACTACCGCCCGGCAGGCGGGAATTGGACTGCCGTGCCTGGTGTGAAAATGCAGGATGCCGAGATTAGCGGCTATGCTAAAATTACTGTCGATATCGGTTCTGCCTCCCAATTGGAAGCCGCTTTTAATGACGGTAATAACAACTGGGATAGCAACAACACCAAAAACTACTTCTTCACCACAGGTACTTCTACCTACACGCCCGGCTCTAACGGAGCCGCAGGATCTATCCAAACGGGGTCGCCTTCGGGCGGCTCCACTCCCACCGAACCGAGTAATCCCCCCAATCCATCTCCCCTTGGTACAGACTGGAGCAAGCAGAGCATTTACTTTATCATGACAGACCGATTCAGCAACGGGGATACATCGAACGATAATTACGGTGGCTTCAATTCCAACAACAGCGACCAGCGCAAATGGCATGGCGGCGATTTTCAAGGCATTATCAACCAGCTCGACTACATTCAAAATATGGGCTTTACCGCCATCTGGATTACTCCGGTAACGATGCAAAAGAGCGAATTCGCTTACCACGGCTATCATACGTATGATTTTTATGCGGTAGATGGACATCTTGGAACAATGGACAAATTCAAAGAGCTGGTCCGTAAAGCACACGACAAAAATATGGCTGTTATGCTGGACGTAGTCCCCAATCACACGGGCGATTTTCAACCAGGGAACGGCTTCGCCAAGGCTCCTTTTGACAAAGCAGACTGGTATCATCACAACGGCGACATCACAGGGGCAGACTACAGCTCCAACAACCAATCGAAAATCGAAAACGGTGACGTGGCCGGATTGGATGACCTGAATCAGGACAACCCCGCAACAGCGAACGAGCTTAAAAACTGGATCAAATGGTTGTTGAACGAGTCAGGAGTCGACGGACTGCGGGTGGACACTGCCAAGCATGTACCCAAAGGCTTCTTAAAGGATTTTGACGAAGCAGCCAATACCTTCACCATCGGTGAGATTTTTAGTGGCGATCCCGCTTATGTGGGGGATTACACCCGATATCTCGATGCCGCACTGGATTTTCCAATGTATTATACGATCAAGGATGTGTTTGGACGCGATCAATCCATGACCAAAATCAAGGAACGCTACTCGGATGATCGTCACTATCGCGATACCCAGACCAACGGCGTATTTATCGACAATCATGATGTGAAACGTTTCCTCAACGAGGCCTCCGGCAAGCCTGGTGCCAGCTCTGACAAATGGCCGCAGCTCAAGGCCGCCTTGGGTTTTACTTTGACATCGCGCGGGATTCCAATTATCTATCAAGGCACCGAGCAAGGATTTAATGGCGGAGATGATCCTGCCAACCGGGAAAACGCCGTTTTTAACGCCAATCATGAGCTGTACCAGTACATTGCCAAGCTGAACCGTGTGCGCAACAGCCACCCTGCCCTGCAAAACGGCAATCAAAAGGAAAAATGGGCAGATGACTCCTTTTACAGCTTCCAGCGCTCTAAAAACGGCGACGAGGCCATCGTACTCATCAACAACTCGTGGAACAGCCAAACCCGCACGATCGGCAACTTTGACAACCTGTCCAACGGCACCCGTCTGACCAACCAATTAAGCAACGACTCCATTCAGATCAACAACGGTTCGATCACCGTGACTCTCGCTCCGAAGGAGATTAAAATTTTCACCAAATAACCGCCGCATTTGGTTACATCGATTATTCAAATGTGCTAAAATAAATGATAGAAGGATATACTAAAAAAGAGCAAGGATGCTGGTAACATCCCTACTCTTGGCAACAGCCGCTTTGAAGAGCGGTCGGCTGAACAGGGCTAGCTCTATTAGAAATAGACCGTTTTTCCTTGTCCAGGGCGGTCTATTCCTTTTTGTTTTGGTTCAACGCAATAACAATCGTAACGATTAATCCGATCAACGCTACTAATAGCGTGCCGAACATCATCATTAATGTCAGAGCATCTTTAACCTCCACAGGCATCACCTCCCTTCCGGGAGACTTAGCCGACCGCCACCTAAGCCATTCTGTTGTTAATAGAATTATAGCACGTAAAAACGTCCTTCGGCGACTGTATTTTACAGTTGACTCTACTAACCTCAGACGATCATTCATCATCTTCCTTCTCATACATACTCTACTTCTTCTCTAATGGATAACCTATAAAACAAAACAGGGCACCTGCAACGAAGCGTACACTTCGTTGCAGGTGCCCTGTTTATATATAAACAACGTGGGATTACTTAGGCCTCAGTAGCCACGTTGATATTGTTCAGGAACAGAAGAACGGAAAGAGATTCCCCAGCCGAGGTATCTCCGTATTTTGCGTTATGTAGCCATGATATATGTTGTATGTCGCAGATATATTGTACACAATCTATTATCCACAACTTAATAACTTTTTGCAAGTATATATTTAAATAATATTAGATATTTTTTTGTTCAGATAAGTTAAACTCAAAAACTATACAAAAAAAAGACGCCCTTACGGACGCCTTAGCGCGAAACCAGTTTTATTGTGCCGAGCCTAATTGCACCCATGCTTTTTCAATCTCAGCAACTGCCTGATCCTTGTTCATGTTGCCGCTGATATAAGCCTGCATCAGCTCACCAAATTTTTGATGGAACGTGTCCAGCGAGTAGTTGACAGACAGATCACCAGACTTCGACGTTTTCAAAATGCTTTCCATTTCCTTAGGCATTTCCAGATCAGGAAGCGGCGCATCCTTGATTGGAGGAATGACCTTGGCTACCTGAGAGAACCAGTTCTTACCGTATTCCGAAGTGTACAGCCAGTTGAAAAATTCAATCGTCTCCTTGGCTACTTCCGAATCCTTGTTAATACGCAGCGCTTGGTCAGCACCGGTAATAATGACCGATTGATCAGCCTTGTCACTTACCGGATAGCCCATAATGCCAATCTTGAGGTCAGGATTAATCTTCTTGATCGCTTCCTCATCCCATGCGCCTTTCCCCGTCATAAACGCAGCTTTACCGGATGCAAAATCACTCACTTCCGCATTACTGTCCCGTTCCAGCGGCTTATCCGTGCCATGCTTCACCGTCAAATCAATAAAGCTAAAGAAGTTGTTGTACAGCACCGGATAGTCCTTGATTTTCGCTTTGCCTGCAATAAAATCATTGACGAGCTGCTTCGGCTCTACACCTGCATCCTGCGCGGCGGCATCTACATAGTGCTGGAAGATGTGCTTCCATACCCACCACTCTTTATATGCATTTGCAAATGGTGTAATGCCCTTCGCCTCAAGCTTGGTGACTGCGTCCTGCATTTCTGCAATCGTCTTCGGCGGGGAGGTTACCCCAGCCTTGGTAAGCAAATCCTTGTTGTAAATCAGCGTAAACAGGTTCCCCTTCACCGGGAAGCCCAGCACTTTGCCGTCACTGGAGCTCATATTCGCTCGAACGGCATCCGTCATGGCTGCCGCCAGCGGCTCATTCGTCAGATCGGCGCTATAATCAGCATACGTGTCGATATCGCCTCCTGCCGTGGTCTGGAATACATCTGGTGTACTGCCTGAGGCAATTTTGGATTTGAGAATGGTGTTATAGTCCGCCTGCATAATTTCCAGATTGATCTTCACATTTGGCTTGACCTTCTTATACTCTTCGATATACGCGTTAAAAGCATCGGTATACTCCGGTGAGGCTGTGAACATATTTATTGTAACCGTTTTCAATTCTTCTTTGCCACCAGCATTCCCTTTCGCCGCATCTGAGTCGCCGCTGCTTCCGCATCCGCTCAACAAACCGACCGTCAAAAGCAAACTGCCGGATAACGCCATCATCTTCTTTAACATGGATACTCCCCCATTTATTCGTGATCAACGTCCATGCGCTCATTCTAAAAAATATAGTCCGATTTAAAAAGGCAGATTAGTGAAGCATTAAGGGTAAAAAAGTGGTTTATTGCAAGCTCACACGATACTCCGACGGTGACACCTGATAATAATTACGAAAAGCCTTGCTAAAATAATTCTTGTCCTTGTAGCCAAGCATATCGGAAATCTCTTGAATTTTCAGGCTGGAATCGCCTAGCAGCTCCTTCGCCTTGTCCATTCTGACCTTCTGCACATATTCGTGAATGCCGTAACCAAACTGCTGCTTGAACAGCTTCATCAAGTATTCCCGACTTAAAAAATACGTTTCGGCAAAAAATGAAATTTTGATATCTTCAAAGTAATATCGGTCAATATGCCGTTTGATCTCCGTAATATCAAAGGGCTGACTCCCCCTTGAGCATGCTGAACCCCGGCAATGTAAAGCTCCAGCATCCGATGCAGCCGCTGTCCATACTGGCCAAAGTCCGTAAAGTCCGCAGCAATATCGCCCTCAGCCACGCTTTTTCTCTGTTCCCCCGAAGCCCCCTCCGGCTCAGACACAGATGCAGATACATATATGAATGCACCCGGCTCCGTAGCCGCTTCTCTCAGTAAAAAATGAAACTCGCCCATCATCCGATCTGCATCCTGCAAACGAAAAGCAGAGCCAGATGCCAACTGCTTCAGCAGGTCGTTTAGCAGTACCTTCGCCCGATTCGCCTGGCCTGTCTGGGCATCCTTCTGGATCAACAGCAGCCGATCCGTCCACGACACTTCCTCTGGCATCATTTCCTGCCGGCGCACGGTATGGATGACCGATGTCCCTGTCAGCTTCAATACGTCCGTGCTGTGGATATGCGCCTTGGCATCCGTATAAGCAGCTGCCAGATCCAGTATGTCCGTACAAGGCTTACCCACCCCCGCAGCTACCACCATGCCAAACAATCCATGCAGATTCGTCACCGCCTTCTGTGTCACTTGTGCCAGCAGAAGAGGCATATGTTCTTCCTGCCCCGGAGACAATGTGCAAATCGAAACGACCTCGCGCTCCCGTCTCGGATGAGGAAAGCTAAAGCAGCTCAGTCGCTCATCCGAAGTCTGAGCCATGACGTTCGTCACGGCAAAATCCATCAGATCGGTCTCCCCATGAAAACGTGTCATGCGGACCTCGTCCCTGTTCAGCAACCGCAGCACAATCACCCCAAAGTGGTTCCCCGGCTGATCTGCACCGATCAAGGGGAGTAACGCCGCATTTGCCTGTCTCTTAAAGCTACCGTCCAGAATGGACAAATATAGTTTCTCCTTGAGCTTCGGCAGCGACATATTCAGCGTAATGTTCTGGCTAATGAATTTGCTTTCGCTTTGCTTGCGGCTTTCCAATATATCTACCGCTGTGCGCAGCGCCTGATTCAATTCCTGCCGATTGATCGGCTTGAGCAAATAATCTACCACTCGGGATTGAATGGCTTGCCGTGTAAATTCAAAATCGTCATAGCCGCTAATGACAATCGTCAGCAGATTAGGATACACCTTCTCGATGGCACGAAGAAATTCGATACCGTTCAGCTCCGGCATTTTCATATCCACCATGACCACATCTATTGGGTGCCGTTCCAGCAGCTCCAGTCCAAGTCTGCCATTCGTCGCCTCAAACACCTGCCCGATGCCGAGGTTGTTCCAGTCTCCGACAATGCGAATAGCTTCGCGCAGCGGCTCCTCATCGTCAATGATCAATACGTTATACATGACTACTTCCTCCCTGGGGGATGCGCATTTGGATTTCTGTTCCCGTTTCATCCGTATGTATGGATAGTCCCGCCTGATCTCCATACAACAGCTTCAATCGTGTATTCAGATTTTTTAAGCCGATATGCTCACTCTCCCGTTCCTCCCATTTCTCTTCGAACGAATCCAGCACCTGTCTAAGCTTATCCTCCGAGATCCCCGGGCCGTTGTCCCGGACTGTAATCGTGGCATCTGTAGAGCTGGATTCGGCTGAAATGACAATCAGAATATCGCTTGATACCTTTTCCAGCGCATGCTTGATCGAATTTTCTACCAACGTTTGTACGGACAACCTCGGGATTCGCAGCTCCATCAGCGTGTCCTCCCACTCCAGCTCGATTCGCAGTCTTGTCCCGAACCTTGCCTTTTGCAATCCCATATACCGTTCAATATGCTGGAGTTCTTCGCGGGCAACCACGATATCCTTGCCGTTGATGGAATACCGCAGGGTTTGGGCCAACGCATCGACCATATCCGCCATATCGAACATCTCACGCTTTAATGCCTGTGTGGATATGGCTTGTAGCGCATTGTACAGAAAATGGGGATTAATTTCAGCCTCCAGCGCCTTGAGTATAGCGTTTTTCTCGACCAGCTTCATTCGGTAGCGCTCATTAATTAATTCTTCGGTTCTTTGGACCATTTCGTTAAAATGCAGCGACAAATACGCAATCTCGTCATGGCCCTTCACAAGGGCAGTTGCCCCGAAGTCCCCGGTACTAAACCGCTTCATCTGGGTGGACAGCTTGTGTAAGGGACTAGTAATGGCATTCGAGGTCAGCGTTACCAAAATAATAGACACCCCTAAAAACAAAATCCCGATCACGTAGCTCCAATTTCGTGTCGTCGTAGCCGCTTCGTAAATTTGACGGTATGGGATCGGCTTGACGAGCCGCCAGCCTTCTTTTTTCCCGGCATCATACACGACCAGATACTCCTGGCTGCCGCTACTGTCCGACCATGTTACTCGTCCGCTCCCTCCCTGTCCAATCTGTGCCAGCACCCCCCGAGTCCCGCATTCGCTCGTATAACGGAAGGCTGTCCACGTAAAAGGGAATACGTTCAGGACTTAGCAGCATGAGATGGTCCCCTTTGCCGAGTGGAATGTTCTTCATGATATCGTCCACAGCGCTCGTATTGTAATAAAAGGACAACACCGCCTGCGGGTGACGAGATGCAATCGACCTCAGCACCCGATGGTACGCCATAAAGCTGGCCTGTGGTGCTACATACCCCATATCCGAGCGGGAACCCACAAAGGATTGAAACGATTCGTTGGCCGTGCTCGCCATCGCCTCCTTATACCAGGGCAGCTTGGGAATATCCGTGTTCATCCCTTGGCGCACCGTAATATTGTACGTCTCCCGGGTCACCACATAATATTGATGGCGATCTGCCACGTACAGATAAATAGCTTCCAGATCACTGCGGGAATAAAACATGCTGCGCAAGTAATTTTCAATGACCATTCGGGAAGCATAGTCCCGATTTTCATTCGCAATCGCGTTCATAATATCGTTATAACGAAGCTGCGGCAGGGCCAACTGCTGCATCCCCTCCAGATAATCCTCCAGGTTCTGATTAACCAGCAGCAGATTATTCGTTGTGCTGGCAATGCTATGATTCACCGATTCTCTTTCAATCATCTGATAGGAGATAATCGTCAGCGAGCCTACCACCAGAATGATCACCGAGGTAAAAAGCAAAATAAGCTTGTTCACCAATTTTTGCGTTATTCGTCTCCACATGGATCTGAGAACTGCACCTGCTCGTTCTGGTATCACGATAAAATCGCCCCTTTTGAAAGCGTACACATTTTTACCCTCAACTGTTTTCTTAAATCCATTGGTCCGGCCCCAGGGGCTATCCTATACTTTCATTATATCTCAAACGGCTTGGAACGAAAGATCGGAAAATGTTGAGAAAAAGAGGTGCGTTATGCTGAAAAAAAGGGGAAGCCGGGGCGATAAGGGCAGTAAATTGGAGTTTGGCTTGTTCACACTGCCCGTAATCCTGTGCATTACGATTGCATTTTATATTCCGTTTTTGATGACGATACGCTATTCCCTGACCAAGTGGAATGGAATATCCAAGCATCCGAAATTTGTAGGCCTGGATAATTTCAAACAAATCCTGCTCGGAGACGCCAACTTCGCCCATGCGGCCTGGTTTACGGTCAAATATGCGATTTTGTACATTGTGCTGGTTAACGTGCTGGCTATCTTGCTGGCACTCGTCCTCGACATGAAGCTGAAAAGCTCGGCTTGGCTGCGGGCGGCCTTTTTTATCCCTTATATCCTCAGTCTCGTGATTGTCGGATTTATCTGGAAGTTTATCTTTATGCAGGGCTTTGAGTCACTGGGAAACAGCACAGGCTGGGGCATCTTCCAGCTCAGTTGGCTGGGGCAAGAAGGGCTCGCGTTTATTTCCATTTTGGCGGTATCTATCTGGCAATCCATTGGCTTTTATATGGTCATTTACATTGCAGGCTTGCAGTCCGTACCGGAGGATCTGAAGGAAGCCGCTATTGTGGACGGAGCGGGGCCGATTCGGAGATTTTTCAGTATTACGCTGCCACTGCTGGCCCCTTCCATCACGATCTCGGTTTTCATGGCTCTGACCAACTCGATCAAGGTGTTCGACGTCATTCTATCCCTGACTGGCGGCGGGCCGGGAGGTACAACATACAGTATTGCGTATGATATTTATCGGGACACGTTCCAGAACAATCTGTACGGCTATGGAACAGCCAAAGCGTTATTATTATTCGTCGCAGTGCTGATCATTACGATCATCCAATTGTCTATTTTCAAACGCAGGGAGGTTGAAGCCTGATGCAACGCAGACGTATGGGACGTATTTTGCTGGAAGCGGGCATGATTGTATTATCGCTGTTATTTTTGTATCCGCTGTTTCTTGCCATTAACAATTCGTTCAAAAGCTTCGCTGAGGTCATGACCGACGTCATTGCGCTGCCCAAGCAGCTTTCGCTGGATAACTACGTATATGTATGGAAATTCATTAACTATCCACGCTTATTTCTGAATAACACGATCATTACCGTAGTCGGGCTAGCAGGTATCGTACTGGTATCCTCTATTGCCGCCTATAAGCTGGCACGGACCAAAAGCAAATGGAGTTCCGCAATCTACATGCTGTGCATTATGCCAATGTTAATCCCGTTTCAGTCCATTATGCTGACTGTCTTGCGACTCGCGAAAGACCTGCATCTGGCGGACAGTACCTGGGGACTTGGCCTGCTGTATTGGGGCTTCGGCGCACCGCTGGCGGTGTTTATCTACCACGGGTTTGTCAAAGGGATTCCCAACGAGATTGACGAAAGCGCCAAGATCGACGGAGCCTCAGGCTTCCGGCTTTTCTTTTCGGTGATTTTCCCCTTGCTAAAATCCGTCACCGCCACCATTGTGATCATCGACGTGATGTGGATTTGGAACGACTTTCTGCTGCCCCTGCTCATGGTTAACGGCTCACCCAGCACCAAAACGCTTACGCTGGCGGCCTATACCTTCGTCGGACAGTATACGTCAGACTGGCAGTATGCCATGACAGCAATGGTGATGGCTGTGCTGCCTTCCATCGTCGTATTTATTTTCCTGCAAAAATACATCGTCAAAGGTGTTGTCGCGGGAGCGGTCAAAGGCTGAGTACAAAGTGGCGATACCTGGCGAATTTAAAAAGCCGACGTATACGAGTATATGAAGCCAGATAGCCAAAAAGAGGACTTGCGTGTTGTTTGCGCAAGTCCTCTTGGTTTCAGTCTGGATGCCCGGAAGACTCTGTTATCTAACACTTCCCGCTAAGGAAGCGGGATGAATCGGTGTATCCGAAATTGAAATTCTATCCATAGATGTACGTCTGGTGGACGTGCCGCGCCCGCCATTCGTATCCTTTGGATGAGTCGAAGCCGAGGCCCTGTTCTCGTCTGCATCGTTTGTAATGCGGAAATGCTGTATTTCCGACATTAGCTGGGCAGCCATATGACGCAGCGAATCGGCAGAATCTGCGATGACCTTCATAGAAGCGAGCTGCTCCTCGCACACAGCCGCAGCCGACTCCGATTCCTCTGCAATCTCACTGGACAAGCCTACCAGCTTTTGCTCCGAGTCCAGCAGTTGCCCGGTAATGGCAGACAATTCTTCGGTCGCAGCCGACACCTCCTGCGTATGCTCAGCGACCGTTTGTACTGCTTCATGTACTTTGCTAAACGTCTGCCCGGTGCGATGAATCAGATCTGTTCCAGCCTCAACCTCGCTGGAGCCTTTCTGGATCGAGTCCACGGCCTGGTTCACTGTATCCGCCATGGCGTCCATAAAGACAGCAATCTGCTGGGATGCTTGACCTGTCTGTTCCGCCAGCTTCTTCACTTCACCCGCCACGACAGCAAAGCCCTTACCCGATTCCCCGGCTCTGGCCGCTTCAATGGAGGCGTTCAATGACAGCAAATTGGTTTGCTTGGCGATATCGCGAATGAACTGCGTTACACTTTGGATTCTCTTCGATTGCTCGCCCAAGTCCTGAATGACCTTGACCGAGTCCTTCATCGTATCCTGAATATGGCGCATCTGCATAACCGTTTCCTCCAGGTCTGCATTGCCGCGCTCTGTCTCGTGAATCGCCCGCTCGGACAGCTCTGCGGTAATGGATGCGGATTGGGCAATCTTTTGAACGCCTTCTGCGCTTTCCTTGACCGCCTGCTGGTTTTCACGATTTCGCTCAACCTGATTGCCCGCCGAATCATGGATTCCCTGTACCGTCTCCGCCATCTGCCGTGTACCTTCCGCCACCTGTCCGGAGCCATTGGACAGCTCACCCGAAGCCAGCGTAACTCCCTGTGCGTTTTGATAGATCACTTGCAGCAGCGAACGAAGCTGGCGTTTCATATCGTTAAAGCTCTGCGCCATTTCACCAATTTCATCTTTCTGCCGAATTTGAATATCCTCCTGTGTCAGATCCCCTTCTGCAATACGCCGCGCAGCTTGAGCCACCTGAACCACCGGACGGGCAATCATACGGGTGATTACATACGCCAATACGATCCCGATTACCAGTGCAAGCGCCATCGCAATGATAATCATCGTCTGTACATATTGAAGCTTCTCACCCTGCTCGACTTGGGATTGATTCAGTAGGTCCATCTGGTATTGCTCCATGACCTGTGACTGCTGCTCCAGTGCAAGTGCCATCGGCTTACATTTTTCCTCCACTAATCTCGTGTAGGTCGAGACATCCCCCTGCTGCTTATATGAGGTAATTTCCTTTACGATATCTGCATATTCAGCCTCCATCTGCTGGAGCTTTGCTGCCATTTGCTTGGGCTTGTCCAGTGCTGGCGTTGATTGCAGCTTCTTCATGGTCGTTGCAAAGGTTTCGCGTGCTTTCAGATAACTGTTCATTTCATCCTGATCGCCAGTCACCAGATACCCGCGAAAATACTTAGTCTGGCTCGCAGCATCATACTGCAATTCTTTAATAATCAAAATTTTATCGACTCTGTCATCAATCATGCTTTGATAAGATGTATGTAAAGACGAAGTAGCATACTCACCAATAACGCCCACAACCAATGTAAGCAATAATACGGCTGCAAAACTAATGGATAGTTTTTTACCAATCTTCATTCTAAAATATCTCCTTTGTATGGGACAATTTTCTTAGGTCTAATGAGTTATTATACGCCTATTTGTCATTTGAAGCAGTTAAATATAATTCGTAAGTTTCAATTATTGAAATACAACTTTTCAGGTATGATACGGCACCCAATAACATATAGATCACTTCCTTTTGTTCATTTTTTCTCCCCTTTCCTTACAGCCTCCCTTGACATTTCCCTTCATTAATGATTTACTGATTTTATTATTCGTAATTATTACGATTAAAAGAAACCGACAAGGATAGCATTGTAGCTTCCCTATCTGACATTGTAGCCACTACAACACAATCAGCATTTCATGAACACTTTCGAAGGGATGAGTGATTATGTTGGCAAACACTATGGAATTGGAAAAGAAAATACCGGTGACGGTACTTAGCGGGTACCTCGGTTCAGGCAAAACTACGCTGCTCAATCATGTGCTGAATAATCGGGATGGCTTGCGGGTAGCTGTCATTGTCAATGACATGAGCGAGGTGAACATTGATGCCGATCTCGTTCGGGACGGCGGAGGATTATCCCGCGTTAATGAGAAGCTGGTGGAAATGTCCAACGGCTGCATCTGCTGCACCCTGCGAGAAGACCTCTTAAAAGAGGTAGAGCGGCTGGCGCTGGATAAAAAGTTCGACTATATCCTTATTGAGTCCACAGGCATCGGCGAACCCATCCCGGTAGCCCAAACGTTCAGTTATGTAGATGAAGAAAACGACATCGACCTGACCAAGCTGACCCGGCTGGATACGATGGTTACTGTTGTGAATGCGCCGGAATTTTGGAAGGACTTCTACTCCAGAGATTCCCTCAAGGATCGCGGGCAGGAGGTTGCGGACGAAGATGCGCGCGGCATTGTTGATCTGCTGGTAGAGCAGGTGGAATTTTGTGATGTGCTGATTATTAACAAATGCGATCTGGTATCCCCCGAGGAGCTGGAGCGACTGGAAAAAGCGCTGCGCGGTATTCAACCGAACGCCAAAATCATTCGTTCCGAGTACGGTAAAGTGGACCCGAAGGAGATTTTGAACACGCATCGCTTCGACTTTGAAACAGCCAGCCAATCGGCAGGCTGGATCCAGGAGATGAACAAGGAAGAACACGTACCGGAGACAGAGGAATACGGTATTGCTTCGTTTGTGTACAAGCGCAAAATCCCGCTTCACCCGGAACGTTTGTTAAAATGGCTGGCCAAATGGCCTGCCGAGGTTGTCCGTTCCAAGGGATTGGTGTGGTTCGCTACGCAGAACCGTACCGCTTTTACATTCAGTCAGGCGGGCAGCTCCAAGCAATTTGCACGCGCAGGACTATGGGTATCTGTTTTGACCGAGGAAGAACGGCAATACTATCTCGGAGAAGATTTTGAGAAAACGCCAGACTGGGATGAAAAATACGGGGACCGGGTGACCAAGCTCGTATTTATCGGCATAGACATGAATCGGGAAGAAATCGAGCGTACGCTGGATGAGACGCTGCTGACTCCTGAAGAGATGGAGCAGGACTGGCGCAAGCTGCCTGACCCTTTTACCCAAAAAATATAACAGCTTCAGAGACACGCAAAGCGCCTAAAACGGGGAACAGCATTCCGTCTTAGGCGCTCTTCTATTCATCATGCTTTACCCACTGCGCGCTGCCCAGCGGCCAGAAAACCACATCCGCACGTCCAACAATATCTTTAATCGAAACAAAGCCAATCGCACGACTGTCTCTACTATTATTACGATGATCGCCCATGACAAAAATAGTACCTTCGGGAACCTTGGACTCGGTTATCGTTGCATTCGGAAAGTCCACATTGTTGTACAGCTCGCCCTTGGCATGTGCTTCTTGGACAGCTCCCTGAATGTATGACTCTTCCACCTTCTTACCATTCACGTAAAGATTGTCGCCTTGATATTTAATCGTGTCTCCTGCAACCCCAATAACACGCTTAATGAAGTCCCTTCCTTCCTTTCTCACATGGAATACAACGACCTCACTGGGCTTGGGATCACGAAAATCGTAAATCAGTTTATTCAAGACAACCCGTTCATTTGTTTTGAAATTCGGCTCCATGGATGCTCCCTCAACGACAGATGGCGCAAACAGCAACCCGTGCATAATGAACACGAGAACAACACCCACCGTAATCGCTTTAAGCCAATCCACGATCTCATTTTCAACTTGCGGCTGCTTGTCCGAAACTTTCCGTGTAGCTGGACTCGTCAAATGATTCCCGTTATCCATGCGTCAGACCCGCCTTTTCTCATAGATTCTATTCCTAATATGTGTATATTGTATAAGTGTAATCAATTTTTCCCAGCTTGGCAAAACCGTTTTTTAGTTGAAACAAAAGTGTGAACTTTTTTTCACAATCTTAAAATATCATCAAAAAACAGTTGATGCAAACGTTAACATATATTAAACTGAGCTTATACTTCTTAGAGCGTTTTAGACATATGCCAGTTAATCCGTCACCCAGGGAGGTGCCCTCGTTTCACATGAAAGACAGCATAAGTCGCTTTTATAGTGCTATCTTCTTTTAAAATAAAAGATGAAATAAGGAGGAATTTACATGTTTAAACGCAATGAACGTCCAAAAAACGGGTTTAACGCTCTGAGGCTCGGTGTTTCTTTTGTTTTCGCTTCTTCTTTTCTTATTGGAACCGCTTACGCAGATACGTCATCCAATGCTCCTTCTTCTTCCCTTTCAGAAGAGGCTGCCAGTGCAACGGATTCATCTGCTATCTCCACCACACTGGCGGCAGGCGACTTGTATGTAGCGCCAAATGGTAACGTGTCCAATCCAGGCACCATATCCAGTCCTACTACTCTTGAAGCGGCACTTGCACAAATTGCTCCTGGTAAAACCATTTACCTGCGCGGAGGCAACTACGCCTATTCCTCAACGATTACCGTTCAGCATGGAAATAATGGCAGCAATGGCTCCCTCAAAGGGTTGGTTGCTTACGGCAGTGAAAAGCCTGTACTTGATTTTTCGGGTCAAGCCTTTGGCTCCGCTAACCGTGGACTCCAGCTTTTCGGAGACTATTGGCTGGTAAAAGGCCTTGAAGTAAAGGGTGCCGGGGATAACGGTATCTATATCGGCGGCAGCAACAACCGGATTGAAAACGTGGAAACTCACCATAACCGGGACACCGGTCTTCAACTCGGACGCTATTCCACTACAGCCGCTAACAGTGAATGGCCTTCGAACAACCTAATCTTGAACTCCTACTCTCATGATAATGCTGATCCTGACAACGGTGAGGATGCCGACGGATTTGCCGCCAAGCTGACCGTAGGACCAGGGAATGTGTTCGATAACTGCCTGGCTGCTTACAACGTAGACGATGGCTGGGATTTGTACACCAAAACGGAAACGGGTCCTATCGGAGCGGTAACGATCTTGAACAGTGTCGCCCACCACAACGGACAGACTTCTGACGGAACGTCTACCGCTAACAGTGACGGCAATGGTTTTAAGCTGGGCGGGGACAAAATCAAGGTCAACCATATCGTGAAAAACAGCATTGCCTTTCAGAACAAAAAGCATGGCTTTACCTACAATAGCAACCCCGGCTCCATTACCCTGACTAATAATACCTCATGGAGCAATGGCGAAAGCAATTTTGCTTTTGACAAAGGGGAACACGTGTTCGTTAACAATCTTTCCTTTGAAGGAACAGCCAGTGACAAGACCAGTGGAACCGATCAGGACAATTCTAATGTCTGGTGGAAAAGCAAAAAAAGCACCAATGCCAAAGGTCTTCTCGCCAGCGCCGCTGACTTTGTCAGTCTCGTTCCTTCCGTTACTAGAAGTGCAGACGGTTCCATCCAGCTAGGTAACTTCCTCAAGCTGGCTTCAGGAAGCGATCTGATCGGCTCGGGCACTCCGAGCGGCAACAATATAGGGGCACGTTAAAAGCCCCACCCAATCAGGACGCCCTGGCCCATCTACCAACATAGACATACTGCATAATATAGCGACCGGTGATAGTCCTCATAACCAGACAAAATATGAGGTGAACAGATCATGGAACGAAAAATCACAATGAAACATACACTCGCCTATGGAAGCGGCAACATGCTGGGAAGCGGTGCACTTGCTATTAGTGGCGCATGGTTAATGTACTTTTATACAACCTTTTGCGGACTGTCTCCCGTTCAGGCCGCAGCCATTTTCTCCGTTGCCAGCATCATCGATGCAGTCAGCAATCCGATCATGGGCTTTATTAGCGACAACTTTCATCGAACCCGCCTGGGCCGTAAATTCGGCAGACGCCGTTTTTTCATTATGATGGGTATTCCACTGATGCTCGTGTATCCGTTGCTTTGGGTAGATGGGTTGGGTTTCTGGTATTACCTAAGTACGTACGTGCTGTTTGAACTGGTGTATACCTCTGTTATGGTGCCCTATGAAGCACTCGCCTCAGAGATGACCCGGGACTTCGGCGCGCGCTCCAGATTGACTGGATGGAAGGCCATGTTCGGTAAAATTGCCAATTTTGCCGCCGCTTTTATCCCTGGTCGCTTTATCGCTGAGTATGGCAAAGACTCTCCATTGCCCTTCTTTTATACCGGACTCGTGTTTGCAGGTATCTTGCTCATTGCGATGGCATTTTTGTACAAAAATTCTTGGGAACGGCCTACGGAGGAACTGCAAAAGGAACTGGAAGGTGAGGCTCCGCTTTCCTTTATAGATTCCATGAAAAAGCTGTTTATTGACATTTCCTCTACCTTCCGGGTGAAGACGTTCCGTCATCATCTGGGCATGTATCTGGGCGGCTTTTCAGCCGAGTGGCTGTTCACTTCTGCCTTTACGTACTTTATTGTGTTTTCCCTGTTCCAAAGCTCGGAGATGGTATCTAATCTGAATAGCTTTAACTCTGTCATTCAATTAATTTCCACCTATTTCTTCATCCAGTTCTGTGTGCGCAAAGGGTTCCGTATGCCTTTTATCGCCGCACTCGTCGTCGTTTGCTTTAGCGTAGCGGGTTATGGCCTGCTCTATATAACGGGAGCCTCCAATACGATGGTATGGCTATATGTCATCACACTGTTTATGGGTCTTGGTACAGGCGGGGTCTACTATATTCCCTGGAATCAATATACGTTCCTTGCTGATGTAGATGAGGCACTGACTGGTCGTCGCCGGGAAGGAATTTATGCAGGTATGATGACTTTCGCAGGTAAAATGGTTCGAGCCGTCGTCGTCTTCATACTTGGCTGGGTGTTACAGCATTTCGGATTCGTATCCGGGGCTGATAGTCAGCCGGTCGCAGCTCAGCATGCTATATTTTACGTGCTCGTCGTTGGAACCATCGTTTTGGCGATCATCGGTATGATCGCGTCTGTCGTGATGAAGCTGGATATCGACAGCCACAAGAAGCTGATTACCGAAATTGATCGTCTCAAAAACGGCGGCTCCATGAAGTCAGCCAAACCGGAAGCTCGAAAGGTATTCGAGGATCTGACAGGTTTTAATTACGATCGGTGCTGGGGCAACAATAATGTAGGTTTCAAGAACAAACCTGCTGACCCTAAATCACATACGCCTTCCATGTAAGCACAAACAACGATTACCAATCAAATATTTACCAAAGAGGTGACTGTATCATGGCAAATCCAACATCACAACCAACATCTCCATCCAAAAAAACAGAGCCTTGGTCTGTACGAATGAGCGACTCTGTACTTAAACGAAGTCCGGAATTTTATGAAAAATGGGAATATGACCACGGCGTCATTTACAAAGGCTTGGAAGCGGTCGGTGAACTGACAGGCGATCCCAAGTATATGGAATATGTGAAAAAACAAATGGATCATTTTGTTGACGAAAAAGGGGTTATTCAGCGCTATAAAGTGGATGAATACAATATTGACCACGTGAACAATGGCAAGCTGTTATTCCCGCTGTATCATGCCACAGGAGATGAACGTTATAAAAAGGCGGCTGCCCATCTGCGCAGTCAGTTGGAGAAGCACCCTCGTACGCATGAAGGCGCATTCTGGCATAAGCAAATTTATCCATATCAAATTTGGCTGGACGGCTTGTATATGGGTGCCCCGTTTTATGCGGAATTCATCCGCGAATTCGGAGATTCGTCTGAATTCAGCGATGTGACCCTGCAGTTCAAGCTCTGCTACAAGCATACACGTGATCCTGAAACGGGCTTGCTCTACCACGCTTGGGATGAAAAACGTGAACAGCCTTGGTGCAATCCGCAGTCAGGCTGTTCCAAGAACTTCTGGGGACGCTCCATCGGCTGGTTCGTCATGGCGCTCGTTGATGTGCTGGACTATATACCGGAAGATCACGCCGACCGTTCCGAACTGCTAAGTATGCTGACGGAAACACTGGAAGCCCTGCTGGAAGTACGCGATGAGGAAAGCGGAGTCTTTTATCAGGTGCTCAATCTGGGCCATCTGAAGGGGAACTATCTGGAAGCCTCCGCTTCCTGCATGATTCTCTATGCGATCGCCAAAGGCGTACGCAAAGGTTATCTGCCAGAGCATTATCGTCAAGAGGCAGAAATCATCCGTAAAGGTATTATTGATGAATTTATCACGATTACCGAAGAAGGACTCGTGAATCTGAATAAAACGGTGCAAGTAAGCGGTTTGGGCGGTAAAGATCGTCGGGACGGCACCTTCGCTTACTATATCAGCGAGCCGATTGTGACGAACGATCCCAAAGGTATCGGAGCCTTCATTCAGGCGATGGCTGAAGCGGAACGGCTCTAAAGCGGACGAAATGTAATCTTCTACAATAGAAAAGGACGGGGCCAATGGCCCTCGTCCTTTTCTTGTTATCTATCATTTTTTCTTTGAAATCTAAAGTTTTCAGCTTTTCAAGTAACGCTTGAGTTCTTCATAGAAATTTTCCCTGGAACCGGCCAATATGACTACAATGAGTTCGCCTTCCTCATTTTCTTCTAGCCGATACGCAATTTCATAATTGGTACCTTTATAAAATACATTGTAGCCAAGAGTTCCGCTTAGATCACCTGTTTTGTGCTCTCCAATGGAGGGATCAAGTCGTATGGCTGTAATAGCATCCAGGTAGGCTGACTTTAACGGTCTTTCAGAAAGCTTTTTAAAATATCGTTTTGCAGGACCTAAGTATGTGACTGGAAGCATTTAATCCTCCACCACATCGCCAAATAGTTCATCCGTATCATCATCGCCAGATTTAAAATTACGGGCAGCCTCTCCGGATTCAGCAATTAATGACTTTACAGCCCCGTGAAGCTCAGCCTGTCTTTCACGGAATTTTTGAAGCAGTTCCTGATCCTTGTACCCTTCCTTAATGAGATCAGCTAAGATAAGATCAGAAAAATTGTCATTCGCAGTATTTTCACGTACAGGACGAATAATGATGTTATTTCCTTTGATCCCGAATTCCACTTCATCCTTAATTCCAGCCTGTTCATACAGTTTTTGAGGTATTGTGACTTGGCGTTTTTGCGAGACACGCGCACGTTTCCATTCCACTCGTTCCACCGCCTCATTAGCTATTACCATAGTATACTCCCCCTTTTCCACCCATTCTATTCCGAGAAACAATTTTTCTTTGTTTCTTTACTTCTCTAATTATAGTATAAGTAGTTTTCGAAAAGGAAGCAGTCTAAACATATATTCACTTCATAATCTTAAATTCATATCCCTGTTTTTTCAAATATTCTATGATGACTGGTAAAGCCTTTGCAGTTTCTTCCTTGCCATAGGTATCATGCATTAAGATCACGGCTTTTTCTCGACCCTTTACAGACTTCATGAATTGGTTTATGAGTCCGGCCGCTTTTTTGTGTCGTCCCTCTGCATCTTTAGTTAATACATTCCAATCCACTTGGTGGTAATCCTTCTTAAGTAAAGCTGCATCTAATGCGGCCATACCTTTTGGATCTTTTTTCTTCCACGTCATGTGGCCTCCCGGGAATCGAATCATTCTTGTCGAGAAGTCCGGTCCCAGAATGCTTTTTAATACCTGATTGTTCTTTTCAATATCCTTCATAACGTTGTCCGTACTTACAGCCTTGTGGGGATATAGATACTTATAGTTATGTGAATACGTATGGTTTCCTATAGCGTGACCTTCTGCAACAATTCTTTTGATGATATTCTTCGTATGTTCATTATCATCGGCTTCCTTTCCTACGACAAAAAAGGTCGCCTTAACCTTCTGTTTTTTCAGAATATCTAATATTTCAGGTGTTACCGTCACGGATGGCCCATCATCAAAAGATAAATAAGCTACTTTTTTACCGTCGGCTCCATCAGGCTTCTGCCCCAGCATTTGTTGGTTTAAATATTTCTCAACAAAGGCACCATCTTCAATTCCGGCATCGTCTTTTTGTGAAGCAACTTTACCATTCGATTCGGCATTTGCTTTACCTTTTGATTTGTCATTGGATACGGCATCTGTTTTTTTTACTTGCTCCAGTGTTTGGGCTGGTGGTTTGCTATCTGAAACCTTTAGCACAATGAGCGTAATACAGCCGATCACGAATAATAAAATAGCAATGAATATGATTCTTCTTTTGTTCCTCTTCAAGCGATGCTCTCTTGTCCTGCTATGTGTGTAACTCTTTTCCATTAGCTTATGTACCCCCACCACAATTAATATTTCCCGAAATCAGGCATGTTCGTCTAGGTAACCTTACCATAAATAAGTAGAATGAAAATTGAAAAATTGTAGCCAAATAGCAAAGAGTTGTTACCCTTCAGGCTTCAAAAATCACAAGTGGAATTCCCTGAAAATTGTCATATTCCGTCGATCCTTGTCACACCAACGAAAACCCGCTTCACTACCCGATTTCTAAAATTAGAATAGTTATGACGAAAATATAAATAACAATTCATATTTAAGATAGAGGAAACCAACTGAAATAGCTCAATAAAACAAAAAGGAGCCGTGATATTTGCGCATCACAGCTACTTGACAACGATTGCTATTTAAGATTGCTTTGTCAAAACCTGAGCCAACAAAGATGCATAGGCTTTGGCGCCTTTGGGCTTCAAATGAACTCCGTCGGGTTCAAAATACGAGTTTTTGCCAGAGCTGGCTCCGTACCAGTCGATCATCGTAATCCGTTCATCCTGGGCTGCCGCTTCGGCAAGATGCCTGTTCACGATGCTCTCCCACGGACGTGGGACACGAGTATTCACGAGGATAATACGCTTCGCATCCTTCAGACTGCCGAGCAAATCGGTCAATTGGCCCTTGGTAAAGGCACCGTTTGTGCCCAGCTCAATAATGACTGTCTTCCCTAGCTGTCCGTTCTGCCTCAACTGCTCCAGCACGGCAGGCGCTTCCGCCATCTGCCGACCGATCCGTCCGTCTACAACCGCGTCTGGAAAAGCTTGCTGAATGTATGCCTGCACATCCAGCATGACAGAATCGCCAATTGCGGTCACACCTGCGCCAACATCTGCACTAGGCGTTGCCTGTTGCTGTTGGGTCGAAGTATCCGACTGAACCTTAGCCCCATCCGTAGTGCCAGCCTTAGTCTCCGCATTCTTTGGCGCTTGGGTTTGAGCTTGGACCTTAACTGCGTCCTGCACCTTGCTGCCCCCGGATACTTGTGGTTTGGCTTTCGGCTCCTTCGAAGCCACGGATACAGTTCCGTGAAGCGGCGGCACTGTCTTCCCGCTTAGAATCCCATCGTTCGCCGCTGCCTGCGTGATTACGCCAGTAGGCGTCACGTAGAGGTGAATGGTGCCCACAAAAACTCCTATAAAAAGCACAGATGCTGCGGTTGCAGGCATCCATCTCCAGCGTGCCTGTCTGCGAACCGCTGTACGGATGCCCGCGATCCAGTGGCGAAACCCTCCGTGCCGGATCGGCTCCTCGATATATTTATATGAGAGAGACGCAAGTAATATGGTTGCTAACAGTTGTAAAATGATTCGCAGCACATGCACACCCTCGGTATCCACCTGCGGTGTCGTCAGGGTGATAACCGGAACATGCCACAGATATAGCCCGTAGGAACGTGCGCCGATCCAGCGCAGCGGCTTGAGTCCAAGCAGCTTTCCGAGATGGCTCACCGGATGTGCTAACGCTGCGACCACAATAGCAGTGACCAAAGCTATGCCCAGCAAGCCCCCCGATACAAAGACGGGTCATATTCATTCGAGGCCCATGCCCAGTGACACAGCAGCAGCAAGCTTACAGCCCCAATACCATCCAGGAACAAGCGCGCCTTGGCAGACGCTTGCCCTTTCAGCTTGCCGCTCGGCCATACCAAAGCCAGCGCCGCACCGATCAGCAGGGCGAATCCGCGTGTATCCGTGCCATAATACACCCGGCTGGGATCAGTTCCGGGCACGTAAATTACTGCCATCAGCAGCGCGGAGATCAACGCCAGGCAAGTTACCCAGCCTGCGAGCACAATACGCTTGGGCATATATTTCAGCCCAAGCGCCAGCATTAACGGCCACAGGATATAGAATTGTTCCTCCACCGCCAGCGACCACAGATGTCCGAGCGGCGAAGGTGGTCCAAAGCTTTCAAAATACGATACCTGATGAAAAATAAACCACCAGTTACTCATATATACCAATGCAGCAGGTACATCTCCGCGCAAGGCCGTGAGCCGTGACGGATCGAAAAGCAACGAGCACAGGACAATGACGGCTACAACCGTCAGCATGGCAGGCAGCAGCCTTCTGGCCCGACGCAACCAGAAATCTTTCATTTTAAAACTATGATATGTATCCCACTGACTTACCAGAATATCCGTGATTAAATACCCCGATAACGTAAAAAAAACGCCTACACCCAACAAGCCTCCCGGCAACCAATCCGGATTCAGATGATACACAATGACTGCGATGACCGCCAGCGCTCTTAACCCGTCCAGTCCCGGCATATAACGACGTTGTGATGGCAACGGATTAGACTTCATTTCAGCCGCCATCCTTCATGCAAATTCAAGCTCCCTGTCTGTTTCAATGCTCTTCTGCCCTTTCCCTCTCCTGCACATCGTTTTGGTTCGATGCCCTGTAGCCTTTTCGTTCATTATATAAAACTTCATATTCGTAATGATTTCAATGAAGTTAAAATTAATGACAATGTTTTTATTATATCACTCCTTTCCACAGTTAGGTAACCACTGATAGATATACAAAAAAAGGCATCTCTTCCCTTGGGAAGAAAATGCCTTTTTGATGATTTTAGCTTAAAATTTGATGATGCCTGAGGTATGCAGGAATACCAGCAACATCAGGATCGGTGCAACATACCGAAGGGCAAACAGCCAGATTCGGAACCATGCAGGCTTGAGGTTCGCTTGCTCTGCTGCATTTTTCCAATAGTACCCTGCAAAGATAACGACCATCAGGCCACCGAGTGGCAAGAAGATGTTGGATGCCGTGAAATCTACAAAGTCAAAGAATGACTTGCCTCCGACCTTCAGTTCCGGCACCAGCCCCATAGACAATGCGGATGGAACACCCATCAACAGACACAGGATGGAAATAATGATAACTGAGCGGACACGACTCCAACGGAAACGTTCCATCACATAGGCGACAGGCACCTCCAACAGAGATACCATCGAGCCGATGGCTGCAACCGCCAGCAGTACAAAGAACAAACCGCCGAAAAACGAACCGAAAGGCATAGCGGAAAACGCTGCTGGCAATGCGATAAAGACCAAAGACGGTCCTTGAGCCGGGTTAATACCGAAAGAAAAGGTAGTTGGGAAAATGATCATACCTGCGATAAACGCATAGATCAAGTCGCCTCCTCCAATGGCCAACGCAGCCGTACCCAGCGATTGGCGGCGATCCACATACGCACCATACGTTACCATGATTCCCATCCCCAGAGATAGTGAGAAGAAGGCATGTCCCAAAGCAACCAATGCTGATTCTATAGTGAGCTTAGAAAAATCAGGGTTCAAAAAGAAAGCTACACCTGCGCCAGAACCTGGCAGCAACAGAGCATTCACCATCAAGACGAGCAATAGAATGACTTTGGCAGGAATGAGGATTTTATTGAATTTTTCAATCCCGTTGGATACACCCAAAATAACGACAACTGCACAAATGGCAAAAACAATCAACAGCCATGCCAGTGGTGCGTAGCCCGAAGAGAATGCGGCGAATTGTCCGGCAAAATCGTTATTGGAGAACAATTTTCCGGTGAATGCCTGTATAGCATAATGGAGCGTCCAGCCCCCTACGATACTGTAGAACGACAAAATGACAAACGGGATAATAACATACATGATGCTTAATTTACCCCAAATCGGATGACCGCCTACTTTGACCATAGCAGAAGCAGCACTACCCCGGCCAGCTCGACCAAGCGCCAGCTCAGCCAGCAATACAGGTAAACCTACAAGCAACAGACAGACGATAAACAGCATGAAAAATGCCGCCCCACCATACTGTCCAGTAATATATGGAAATTTCCAAATGTTGCCGAGTCCTGCCGCACTCCCGATCGCTGCCAATATGAATCCGGCCGACGAGAAGCGTTCATTTTTATCGTTCAGGCTGTTCTGCCCCTTGCTCAAACTCATTGTATCCCCCTCATTCTCTCTACTTCCGCATAAACATAAGCATGCGTACATAAATAATTTTTACTCATTATAGCGTAAGTAGGATGTAAGGACATACAATATTTTTCACTATTATCGAATTTATTTTCATATTGTCGGATATCTATATAATCCTACAAAAAACTACATTTTTCCTTCAACATCCTTCTTTATAATGGTCTCTCCCATGCGATTCGATACTTTTTGATAAATATACGAAATCGCCAATAATACCACACCAAAAGAGAAGTAAGCTACGATGGTGCTTCCTGTCGTTAACAGATGCAGGTCATACAGCAGCAGCTTGCCTGTCGATAACAAAGTCAATCCCAGACCAAATCTGCGAATGTAGACAACCCGTTTGCGGAAACCGTAGACAATATACAAAATGGCCAGCAACAGATACACCAAGCTGAATACAAGCCCGGCATCTCCCAGACGGAACTGAACCCCGAGGAATGCGGTAATCACACCCAGCAAATATACGCCCATGATAACGGGATACAGCTCCGTGCTTCGATAATGTCGGGTCATCAGTGCGTTCAGGAAATCCTTGCTGCTGAAAAATACCAGGACATTGAAGACAGCCAGCACCACCAGCGCCACATAATCGGCAGCCGTATTTTGCGCATAATTGTCATGCAAGGTTGGAATGGCCACGGTAACCAGCAGCCCCAACGCATAGCCGATGCCATACAACGCCAAGCTGTAGTATTTAATCACCTGATCATACAGCAGCTTCACTTTAGGTAAGGAGTAAGCCAAAACCAGCGATACACAGGTGTACAGCAGCGCTTTGTAAAAGGAATAGTGTGTGAATCCTTCGGGTACGATGATGTTATACCAATGCCCGGCTTCATACAGCAAATAACCATATACATTCACCAGCGTCACATATTTAAAACCCTGCATGATACGCATCTCGTACAGACGAATGTTTTTGAATGCATCTGGACGACCGAACTGAATCGCATAAAAGACGGTAACGATCAGCATCCCCAGCGTAATAAGCGTGTATTTGAGGCCAAAATAATCCTTCTCAAATCCCGACAGCAGATATATAGGGAAATCGACGAAAAAGAACGCCCCCAGACATAGTAATAGAATGCCCCAGCCAGCTCGCTCCAATTCCTTCAACCGATAACGGTTGCCATACAACGTCAGGAGAACGGCCTCGATTAGCCAGCCCATCGACAGCCATTTGACTCCAAACTGGAACGGAATCATTAGAATGGCGAAGGTCAAGGAGGTGGCATAAAACAATACCTTTGTCTGTTTCTCTTCCGGAATAAATCTGCTGACCCATTGCGCCAAGCCCCCATACACCAGGCAAAAGACGAGTGCCAGCAAGCCTTTGTAATCATCCAGGCCTGCATCGTCGAACAGAGAGTACAGAACGGTACAGCTTACGACTGTGTTCAGAGCCAGCAGGGAGAAATCCAGCCAGGATAGCTTTTCTTTTAATCGGAACGGCACCCAGAGCGTCATCCCGAGGTACATTGCAAATGTAATAACTGCATACAACATGCTTGCAGTCGTGCTATCCGACAACCATACCAGTACAATCATCAGGGGTGTATTCAGCAGAAAACTGATATATTGCACGACGACCCAGCGTTTGCGGAAGGATACAAGCAGAATCAGCAGGTTCAGCAGGAACAGGTAGCCCATGGCGATGTAAACCGAGTTCCCTTCCAGCCCGTTCGCCGCCATGTAGGAAAACAACGGGAGATATCCCCCTACCAATCCAAAAGAACAAATCGTTCGGGATTCATACCTTAACGACAACAGCACAGCGGTCACCGTCACCAGCACGGATAGGCCAATGCCTGTATACATTCCTATAATTTCGAGTAAAAAGTAGCTGTAAAAAATCGACCCGTACAGCACCGAAATACCGCCGCCCAATATCCCGAGCGCAAAGGTCTGCTTCTGTTTGCGGTACAACCACTCGCCGCCACCCAGCATCAGCGCTCCTAACAGAAAGAAGGCCACGCCCTTCATATTTCCTGTAAACCAGTTGGAATATGAATATTTAAAGGCAGCTCCTACACCTAAAATAATGAGCAAAATCCCCAGCTTGTTGATCCAGTTCAAGCCCAGCTTCATTTCGAACTGATTCTGCTTCATACGCTTCTGCATCGTTTCTTCGCTGATTTCTTCTTCTTGAAGCTGGTCCAGCCCGTTCGCCGTATGATGAAGCAGATTTTGCTCAGCCTCTTGGAAACGTCGGCGTTGCTCCATGATCCGCTCACGGATCTCCTCCGAGAACTTCCGCAATCTAGCCACGATCTCCTCCTGATCCTCTTTAAGCTCATGAGTGCTTTGCTGAATAAGCTGGTCTACACGATTTTTAGCCCCGTACTCAAAGGCAGTCAATCGGTTCGTCCCTTCTGCTGTTCTGGAAGCAAAATAGGTTTCCAGCTTTTCGTGCGAGATGCGGATCATATTTGCCTTCTCGCTCAGCATTTGCTCCGTCAGCGCCGTGCGCAGCTTTCCATTTTCCTGCTCGATCTGTTGTACCCGCTCTTCCAGGCGAAGGCAGCGGGCCTGAACATCCTCAAATTTCTTCCGTAGCACCTCATTCTCCAGAATGACATCCGAGGCTTCGTAGTCCGCAATTAACGTCTGGTATTCCTTAAGCAGCTTGCTCTGCTCTTGGCGGATCATATGTAAACGATCTTTCAAATCCTTCATGTTTCCCTCCATCGCTGCCCATTTTGGTAATCATTACATTTTACATGAAATTAAAAAAGCATTATAGAGACTATAGCCCATTTTGAGCTTGGCTAAGGCCTATCCCCCCCTTCGCAAAAACGAAACCCGGGTTATATGTTTGTCGGGGAAGACTACACGAAAAAAACGGCAACGGGCTTGAAGGAGTTGGAGACGAATCCAGTATGGAAGGGCCTAAAGGCTGTTATGGTAATTTTTTTATATTTATGGTATATTATGTACATATGATTCATAAGGAGGACTTTATGAAAATACAAAAAAAATACATTCTAAGTTCCATAATACTTCTAGTAGTAATAGTCGTTGCAGGAGCCATTTTTACATCTAAAACGACTATATCTTTTAAAGAAGCAGCTTTGGGACAAGTAAATTTAGGGGACATTGACACAATTGAAATTATTAAATCAGATGATAATTCTGCAAATGAAAAAAAAATAACCGTGTCAGACCCTAAATCAATTAATCAAATCATAAATGTATTTTCGCAATTACAGCTAAAAAAATCCAATTCAAGTACACCCTTGTCCGACTTGTACTGGATCACTATTAGATCAAAACAAGAAAGGAAACTTGGATTAACCATATTGGGAGGAAAAAATTTAGTAGTCTATCAATACAATTCGGCCGTTCCTAAAAATAGCGTTGTTTCATATGAGATTATTAGCGGGTATAATGGAAAATTAATGCAAAAATTTTTCGAATAAATTTTGGTTGGAGGAAAAGATAACCGCTTGTCTTAGATAAAGACAAGCGATTATCTTTTCTATGACTATTAAAGAAGCATCCATCCACCGCTGGTGGAATGCACTCGCGTCACTACACCTTTACCGGTAATGAATCTGATTCCCTGTGTTTCGTATTCAATAAATGGGAATTTAACTTCAATCAAATCATATCTCCCTTGATTGTCCTCCAAAAAGTCTTGGAGATACCCCATTTCCCAGTAACCATTAATAACCATACTTTTGAGAGCTTCTTTTTCACTAGGAATCATACCCACCAGGAGAGAAGCTATGCCTGCTGCCAAACTAGGTGCAGTGTATTTAAAAAACATAGCTCCAATAACAGACAGCGAAGTACTTAACGCAATGGCCAAAGCATTAGTATTTTGCTCTACAAGACCCTTATCATAAACATTTCGTTGTGCTCTTTGCATTTGTCTGACCTGATCCAAATTCAAAACGATACTAGCAGTGTATTCTTTTGTAAATGCCATAATAATTATCTCCTTTTAATTAAAGTTTTTTTGTCTAATCAGACTGGCTAGAGAAAGCTGCGCGCTTTTATTTGCTTCTCGTTATATAGGGAAAAAAAGAAGCATTTTTACAATTCATTCATACTTTTTTATTTAAAAGTTTCTATTCCAGTTGGTTTAACTGAATGTACTCTAAAAATTCAACGATAATCTGGGAAATGGCATCTTCTTGTGGCAAGTAAATAAATTTACTTACATGCAAAATATCGTTTTTTAAGAGATATCAATGAGCTGTAGCATAGCTTGGCTGTCCTTTTTCTGAACTATTTGTATTAATCTTAAAAGTCCACTGTCTGAGATAGTTCCTGGAGCATTTTTCTTCCATTTGCTCACCGCCTGTTGACTAATGTGTAATTGCTGAGCTACTTAAGATTCAGTTAAATCTTCAATATAAAGCTTATACATTGGTTGATACATCTTCCTAAGCCTGTTTTCTCAAACTACAACGTGAACCCTAAGAAAAAACGCAAAGAAGCTCCAGACCTGAGGCCCAGAGCTTTCTTTGTTTAGGTCAGTTATTATTTTGCGTCCGAAGGCAATGAACCGGCTACGCCCCAAATTTCCACATTAACTTTGTTTGTACCGCCCCGGAACTGAATTGTATATCGTCCAGAACGCAAACCGTCCGAAAATCCCGCATCAGTACTTCTCCAAACTGTTTCACTGTTTTTGCTGATTGTCTTGCCGTCAACATACACTTTACCAGAATCGTTGTGCTGTACAGTAAAATCAACCGGGGCATTAGCATAATTTCTAATGCGCAATTTAACATGCCCAAACCCCTTAGGAACCTCGAAGCTACCTGGTGCAGTTGCACTTCCCCCTACAGTAAAGTTAAAAGAATTCCCCACGCTCTGAGGAGTTATGACATGGTCACCAGTAGTTGTTGTACCAGTATCTCGGGTCACCTTAGTGGATGTATTCGCCGAAATCTTATCAGGATGAGGTACTGCTACATCATTTTGTGCTGCGTAAATGTTAGGTGTACCTACAACAAAAAGCAGTAAAGCAGCAATAATAATCGCTATTTTTTTCATGATATTCCCTTCTGGTCATATATTTACATTATAATGATAACATTCACATCTGTTTTACAGGCGTTTTATCACACTTCATAAAGGAGAGAGATACATGTATTCCCTAAGCGGTACCATTGCTTTAATATCAAGCATGTCTATGTTTTGACTTTTTATACTATTTAAGAGTCACCCATTCCGCAGGATTTAATGATGCTTTTTACTTATTTCCACTGATCTTAATTGTTCTTTGTATTTATTCTTATTGGAAGGATCATGATGAAAAAAGTAGGTCGTCCAGAGAAATAGAACAACGGGTATAGCTCAGATCTGAGCGGTTAGATTTTCACAGAAGAAGGGAAGAGTCGTCACAGATTTTAGGCTTTCTGCATGTCACTTAAAATTAGCTTTCTTATTTTTTGAAATGAGTGTAAATTTTAATGATTAGATTTTGTAGGTGAGCATGGTTTCACTAAAAGTTTGCAACACGGCTTCTTTTTTACCAGCTTTGGTCTCCCGTAATAGCAAGGTTCCATCTTTTTTCTTGCAGATGATCCTCTCTTGCGTTTCCTCATCTGTTGACTGACCATAAACTACTTCATTTTGACTGAAGTTTTTTTACAAACAATCCATCCTTCGTTTTGATTCTGTCAGGATGACTGGGAGGGGTAAGAGAAGTGATGAATATTGACAATCTCCAAAAGTTGATGTGCGCAACCTTTTGGATTATAATAATCATGTTTATATTTTTTGGATTTATTACATAAAATTATAAAGGGTGATGACAATGAATAGGGCCGCGACAGGAACTATATTTTGTTTTATATCTGCTATGTTGTATTCTTCTTATTATCTTTGTGCATCAATTATAGGAGCCGGAACGTTAAATCCTAATTATAATGTAACGTTTGATTCTCTAAAAGTTTTTGCCGTAATAGCTTTGATTATTGGAGTAGCTTACTTAGCTGTAAGTGAATATGAATATTTTAAAAAAAAGAAGAAGGACTAGTCCTTCTTCTTTTACATTATCAATTAATTACTATAGCTTTGTTTCTACTACAGTGATTACACCTTGTACTTTACCACCCGCAAGTTTAACAGGGGTTTTGATGGTAACATTACGGATGCGCTCTAATACCGTATCCACATAATTATAACCAACTAGGTCTCCTGTAACTACTTTATAAAAAGGGGTAAATTGTAGTTTCGCTTGATATCCAGGCTTAACAGTTAGAGAACTAGTATAAGTATAGGAGTCAGTAGTTGACCAGCCACCTCCTAGAACTGAAGTTACTGCGTCATTCCATTTAGTGGAAACGGTCATATTCGCACTCCACGTATAACTTTTTGACCAACCTACCGTTTGGGTTACTGTGGTAGTTTTGCTTTTATTTTTAATATAGTCAGTTACATCGCTTTTCATAGCTACTTGTAATTGACTAGGATAGTATAAGGACTGGATTAATTTACGCTTAGAAACAAAGTCAAGGCCAGTATCAGCCATTGGACTAATCCTATTTTCGCCATCATAAACTTGAGCTGTGACTGTCTGTGGCTGTTCTTGAGAAAGAAGTTTTTGATACTCATTTAACGAAATTTCTTCCAAACCACTATCTGTAGTTATGTAGGCTTTAACTACTTTGGGCTGTGAAGTAGCTGACTCACTAACAGCAATATTAGAATTAGTTACCTCAGCATTTGCAACAGATACAACAGGAACAGAAAATAGAGCTACTGATAGAGCAATCAACGCAAAACTTTTCTTTTTCAAAGAAATCCCTCCAAATAATATTATTTTATAGAAACTTCTTTTGCATAGAAACTCACAAAAAAAGCGACTAACAACGCTAATAAACATGTAAGTATGTAATCTTATGTAATCGAGCAAAAGTAAAGTGAAGAAAATTGCATATGAAATCACACCATAAAATATTTCAATATTATTATATTTTTTAATCAATGGTAATAATTACAATAATTATTGTATCACAAAACTTCTATTTTCCTACCACAAAATTCAAGAATTCCCTATAAATGAATCCCCCCTCCTAGATAGCTAACCTTACAAAGCTCTTAACAAGCTTGCATTGCCATTTCCTTTAGGCCAAAGGATAGGTTTTATGGGTCATTGGTTGGTTTTTGAAATTAATATGTGCATCGATTCTTACCCATACCTCAAGAAATTAATTACATTTTATGACATGGTAATGTATTTTTCTTTTAAAAAAGCCATTATATAGAATGATTATATTAGTTAGATGAGAGGAGGGATAGTTTTGCATAAACAGTATCTGTTTTATTTACTTGAACGAAACCAGGCGTCATGCTAAGGCAAGAAAAACAATGTAGGTGATGTGGCTTTGAAAGCATGAGGATGTTTGGTTATATCAGTTGGGTCAGCTTCTTGGTCTGAAACATACGGTTGTACTGATTAATCAGTTCATCCAAAAACATAGACTGTTCAAGCACACAGGCATGTCCGAAACCATACTGTTTGTACAGATCATGCAATCGTTGCCGGGCATCTTCCAACTGTTGATTTAACGTTTCATCTGTATTCATAGCGCATTCCCTCCTAATGAATCTCATTTTAGGTTGGAATGTGGAAATATGGATTGCTATTTTAGCAATCAAAAATCAACAAAATATAGCAAAAAAAGACCAGCAGCTAGGCTGGTCAATGGTAATGAAATAGTGCTCGGATCAAGCTCCACCAATGTGTTCTTAGGTTTAAATGTGCCCAGGATAGGATCTTTAGCCTGAACTGGTAGTACGAGTACCAGTACAAAGCTAATTGCTGTCAAGAACAAAACCATCTTTTTGATCATTTTCTTTCCACATTTTTTGAAGTTTTTTTCCTGCTTCAAAGACAGCATTCACACTAAAACGATCAAATAATCGTGCACAATTTGAGATAATCAGTTGATTATTAATTGTAAGAGCTTTTTCCCAAGCGACTAAAAGGCACTCGAAACCATATGAATATCTTCCTTTATTAAGGCTATACTTGGCCATCTTGTACCAAAACCGTGCATACTGCTGTGGCAAAAATTGTTGCTTAATATCAGCAGGGGATGGCTCCTGATACGCGGCAATTTGGGGTTCAAAGCGCTTGAGGATATGATCAACATTAATATTGTACTGATTAGCTGCTTCAATGACGTTTAAGAGTTCGTTGAAAATATATTTTTCGCCTGCCATATACTCTACGTAATCCGGCAAGACACTCACATCTCCCGACATCAGCTTGTTCACGTAAGTATTAATTTTCGCCCATTGCTGATATTGCCCCTTCCAATAAAGCGAATCGGGGTCCTGCTCCTTTACCCAACTTAGATCGGTATAGCCCTGAAGATGTTCTAGTGCATGTTTATGATCTCCTTTCGCATCGCAAGCATTAGCACACATTAGTTCGGAATAGGCTATGTAGGTAAAAAGCGGCTTACTTGGTTTTTTCTGCGACTCTTTTCCTTTACGCTTGGAGTTGTGAACCAAATCATATTGAACCTGTCCTAATTGTCCCATTTGCTTTGCATACTTATATACCTTGTCCCACTGACTCAATGCTCTGTACACATTCGCTAAATCTTTCAGCGCATCCAGTTGGTCGGCTTCATGCAAACGATGGACAAACGATTCGAATTTGGCGGCGGCGTCCATATTGCGATTTTGATCCTTTCCGATCGCAATGGTGAACAAGCGATAGTGGCAGATCGCAAGTCGTTCCGAATGCTGCTGTTTTTCGCCCTCGGCGATGTTCTCGTATAGGTAAGCCGCTGCTTCCCGATAATCTTGTTCATAACAATCCTCTGCTAATGCAAAGAGATAAGGAAGATAGCCCAGATCATCCAGCAGCACACTTACTACTTTTTGCAAACAGTCTACGCGCTGAAACTGCACACAGCGGTACAAGAACGGGCTAATTCTTCTCCAGTTCAGCGGTGCATCTATCACACTTTCTTCAATATATCTTTCATAGAAATGGTCTGTTGGTAAATTCATTCCTAACGTAATGCGATCCAATTGGTGCACCGAAATGGTACGATTGCCCGTTATAATACCGCTTACTGTGCCCGGATTCATGCCAGCAATGTGTCCAAACTCGGTCATGCTCAAGCCTGCTTGTTTTAGGTATCTTTCTAATTCTGCTCTAATCTTGGGTGTGATTTCCATAAATAAACCACCCTTTCAGCGTGAACTTTAATATGATACACATTTTTTTAAAAAATATATTTTGGAAACTTATAATATGATGAAAGTTTCGACTACTCCTGATAATACCACATTTTGGAATAAGAATAAATGCTTCTATTTTATTGCTTTTTATCTTGGTAATAGGAGGTCTTTTGGCAATGCCTCATGTAAAAATGACAAAAAACTTAGACCCTACAGGGCGCTTAGTCATTCCCAAGGAAATCCTGTATACATGCGATATTTTTCACGGTCATTCTATTGAATTTTTTGCAGATGAAAAGACGGGTACGCTATTACTACAAAGATACTACGGGCAGTCTTGTCATTTTTGTCTCTCTACTGAAGAATTAAGTGGTTTCAAAGGCTCTCTCATATGTAAAAATTGCAACTATATGCTCAAGACCGTATCTATGCGTGTACAAGTCTTTCAGCCCAAAGAGATCATGGCCCAACTTCTTTTAGATCTATATGAAAGCCATCCACATGCTACACAACAGCAATATGCTGGCATGTTGGGTATCTCAGAAGCTCGCATAAGCCAGCTCATACAACAAGTGTTCGATCAGGCAAGTGCCCAACTGGAGGAATGAGCTTTGCCAAGACAGATGAAGAAGGAGGATATCATATGAAGAATACAGGTATGACTCGCTCTTTAGATCAGTTAGGCCGAATCGTTATTCCTAAAGAAATGCGGATGTCTATGGGTATCGATGTTGGCGATCCTTTAGAATTTTATATGGATATTGAAACCGGTTTTTTGAGTATGCGAAAGTATATCGGGGTCGCCTGTAACCTATGTAATGCTGTCGAAGATCTGACCTATTTTAGAAATTCACTTTTATGTAAAACCTGTATACAAGAGCTAAAAGGCAATATAGGCGTTAGTCGCACTCCTGTTCCGATGGTTAAGAAACCTGCGTACAAAGGAAAGAGAGTCAACCAATCATCACAACGATTAGTCGAGCGTCTAAGAAAAATGGTACATGAACATCCCCATGCCAAGCAGGGCGAATATGCACAATGGCTTGGCGTGTCACAAGGCCGTATATCGCAGCTTAAAAAGCTGTTGTAGCTTGATTAACCTGCCAAAAATCCGTATACTAACAAAAAAGCAAACGACATTACGCCCGTGAAGAGCATCCAACTCGGAGGCGTTTACGCCAAGGAACATACATGAGTGTACAAGATGAACATGTATTCCTAAGTAAACCGGACACCCGCCCGTTATAGCGGAGCAAAGTGGATTGGAGAGTCATGACATCTGTCATGCTGTTCGGTCAATTTGGGTGGCACCGCGAGATCAGAGCGCTCCTCGTCCCATGTGGATGAGGGCGCTTTTTGTATTTTTATCCGAAAAGGAGTGCGGTGTCATGTTGGATATCAAGTGGATCAGAGAACATCAGGAACAGGTTCAGGCAGCAGCAAATGGAAAAGGAATACAGGTCTCGGTTGCAGAGCTGCTCACCCTGGATAACCGGAGAAAGCAGTTGCTTCAGGAAGTGGAGCAACTCCGTCAAACGCGGAATCAATGTAGTCAGGATATTGGTGCATTGATTCATGCCGGGAAGAGCGATCAGGCGGAAGAAACCAAGCGGCGGGTCAAAGAAATTAACGGACAGTTAGACCGTCTGGAAGCTCCACAGCGGGAAGTGGAGGAGCAGTTTCAACAGCTCATGCTTCTGGTTCCTAATATCGTTTCGCCAGATACACCACGGGGCAGATCGGATGAGGATAATGTAGAACTGGAGCGGATCGGTACGGTTCCCGATTTGGGATTCGAGCCACGCGATCATATGGCGCTCGGTCAGCTTCACAGCCTGATCGACGTTACTCGTGGCGTCAAAACAGCCGGAACCCGGAACTACTACCTGACAGGAGCCGGAGTCACGTTGCACCGGGCAGTACAGCAACTTGCAGTGGACCTGCTGACCGAACGGGGCTTCCAGCTGCTGGACGTTCCGCTGATGGTACGCGCCGAGGCGATGCACAGCACTGGCTTCTTCCCGCTCGGGGTGGATCAGACGTACCGTATCGCAGGAGAGGATCAATGGCTCGTCGGTACCTCGGAGGTCCCGCTTGTCTCGTATTACAGCGGTGAAATCGTGGACGTTACGGACCCCATCCGGTTGGCAGCCGTGTCGATATGCTTTCGTAATGAGGTCGGCTCGGCCGGAAGAGATGTACACGGACTGTATCGTGTTCACCAGTTCGCCAAGGTCGAGCAGGTGGTGATCTGCGAAGCCAGTCTGGATGCTTCGGAGCAGATGTTTCAGGAGATTACGCGCAATGCGGAAGACCTGCTTCAACAACTGGAGCTGCCTTATCGCAAAATGGCCGTCTGTACAGGCGATATGGCGCAAAAAACTTACAAGCAGGTGGATATTGAGACATGGATGCCCAGCCGACAGGCTTACGGCGAGACGCATTCGTCGTCCCAATTGCTTGATTTTCAGGCGCGGCGTTCCAACATCCGCTACCGGGATGCGAACGGCAAGCTGCAATATGCCTACACGCTCAACAATACGGCAGTTGCTTCACCCCGTATTTTGATTCCACTGCTGGAGAATCACCAGCAAGAGGACGGCTCGATCCGTATTCCGGAGGCTTTACGCCAGTATATGCCGCAGCAAGCAGCGTTTCTGCGACCTCCCGGTCAGGACGAAACAGTCTGAGGATTAACAGCATTTAAGTAACACGAACAGCATTAATATAAACTCCAAACGTGATGATCAACAAAAGACGAAGGAAGCTATCCTTCGTCTTTTTAAACGTCTTACTTCGCTTCTGCTTCCCACGCACTGGCAGGGCCAAAAAATTCATAGTGGATATCCGAAGCAGGAATATTCCATTCCTTCAACAGACCATACACCGATTGCATGAACGCTTCAGGACCGCAAAAGTAATACTGTGCGTTACGTTCCGGTAGCACAGATTGCAACCAGGCCAGATCTAAACGGCCTTCCTTGTGAAAAGCCTGCGCCAGCCGATCCTGCTCCGTTGGTCTGCTGTAACACCACCGGACTGCGGCCTGTGCATGTGTGGCGACCAGCTTTTCCACCTCATTACGCAGAGCATGGTTATCCCCATTGACTGCTGCATGGACAAAGGTGACGGGGCGATCCGGGGCAGACTTCACCAAGGAAGCCAGCATACTGACCATCGGGGTTAGCCCGACCCCACCGCTGATCAGCACGACAGGTCTGCGATCTGTCCGATCCAGCGTAAAATCGCCAGCTGGTGCAGATACCTGTAGTACATCGCCCGCCTGCACCTGCTCATGCAGATACACGGATACTTTACCTGCCGGACGGAACTCTACGGCATCCTCGCGCTTTACGGATATCCGGTAGTGAGGTTGTCCCGGTGCATCCGAAAGACTGTATTGACGAATGTGGGTATTATGTTCACCCGGAATATTCACCTGTAGGCTGATATATTGCCCAGGCTCGAATGCAGGCAGCTCCTGTCCATCCTGCGCCACCAGATAAAAGGACGTAATTTGATCGCTTTCCTTGACCTTATTCTGCACAACAAAGCTCTTAAAGTCTGGCCAGCCTCCCTGCTGCTGTTCCGCCTCCTTGTACATTTCAGCTTCCACGTCTATAAATACATTAGCGATCACACCATAGGCCTCGGCCCATGCGGCGATGATCTCGTCTGTAGCCGCTTCACCCAGCACATCCTTGATCGCGGCAAGCAGATATTTTCCGACGATGGGATAATGCTCTGGTTGAATTCCCAAACTGCGATGCTTGTGTGCAATCTGACGCACCACCGGAAGGATTTCCTCCAGACGGTCAATGTGCTGTGCAGCCGCATATACCGCATTGGCAAGCGCCCCCTGTTGACGTCCTTGCTTCTGATTCGCGTGATTGAATATATTGAGAAGCTCAGGATGAGCCTCAAACATCATCTGGTAAAAGCGTTTGGTGATTGTAGTTCCGTGTACTTCTAAAACAGGTACGGTCGATTTGATCGTTGCAATGGTTTGCTCGCTCAGCATCCTAGCATCCCTCTTCTCTTTAAAATAAGGTGAACAAAAGGCAAAAGGCGCTTCCGTAACATGCCACCCTTTGTACACCACCTAAGTACAGCCAAGTATACCGACGAGAAATCGTTGCCTGTGTGATTGCAGTCACTTTAAATTTGAAATAATTTGTGAACATGTCAATGACAAAACGCACAATCGTAAACGTTTCAGAATATAAGCAATGACCTTTCCCCTTTACGGCAGTTTCACCATTCTAAAAACTTCAATTTATTCCACTTGTAAACGCTTCCAATTAAGATAAAATCGAAGATGAGGTGCCGGACAAGCTGTTCTGGTCATCCTATCCGCATTAAGGGAGGCAGATGATATCGTGAAGTTAATCAATAGCAAATGGCTGGGCGCATGGATATGCATCATACTTGCAGTGGTCGGTACAGGGCTTCAACCGAATGCAGTGCATGCCGATACGACAGGTGTGACCCATGCAACCTATGGAGTCGAAGCGCTGAATGGTTTGGATACCATTCATGCTGATGCAGCACTATCGCTGAACGCAGCAGCAAGCACAGCTATTACAAACGGAACGGATTGGAAGGATACCGCAGGTAATCCGATTCAGGCCAACAGCGGCAATATTCTAAAGGTAGGCTCCACTTATTATTGGTACGGCGAGCATGCCGAGAACTGGAAATTTGAAAAAGTGAACGTATATACCTCAACCGACCTGAAAAATTGGTCCTTCCGCAGCACTATTCTCAGCAAGGATTCCGCCCCTGAGCTGAATTCCAGCAAAATCGAGCGTCCCAAGGTCATTTATAACCAAGCAACCGGAAAATACGTGCTATGGGCGCATTATGAAAATGGCACCGATTATTCGCTGGGCCGCGTAGCTGTCGCTACCAGCGATACACCAGACGGGACTTTTGCCTACCAAGGCAGCTTCCGCCCACTGAATTATGAATCCCGCGATATGACCGTATTCACGGATACCGACGGTAGCGGCTACCTCGTTACCGCTTCCCGCAAAAATGGCGGCGCCAACGATACGATGGCGATCTTCAAGCTGACCGACGATTATACGGGCGTGCAATCGTTTGTGGGTTGGATTTTCGAGAATGGCTACCGTGAAGCCCCTGCTGTTGTGAAAAAGAACAACACCTACTACCTGTTTACCTCGCAGGCATCCGGCTGGTATCCGAATCAGGGTGCTTATGCAACCGCCAGCTCCATGACGGGAAGCTGGTCTGCGCTTTCACCCTTCGGTGACCCCGCAGCCTACGGCTCGCAGATTCACTCCATCGCCACCATTACAGGCAACGCAGGAACAAGCTACATCTATATGGGCGACCGTTGGAATCCACTCAATCTGAGCGACCACAAGTTTATATGGCTACCGCTGACCCTGAATGACTCCAGCAAAACGGCAACGCTGAACTGGTACAGCAGTTGGGATCTGGATGCCGCGGCAGGCAACGTGATTCTGCCTTCGCTTGTGAATCACGCGCAAGGCAAAACGGCGACTGCTAACTCAGCCGCATCCGGCTCTCCGGCTTCGCTGGCGAATGACGGTAATGCCCAAACCTCATGGAAGGCTGCATCTGCATCCTGGCCCGCTTGGTGGCAGGTTGATCTTGGCAGCACGAAGACGATCAGCGAAGTGGATATTTCCTGGTTTATGTACAAAGGATCTGAAGCGTATTACAAATATAAAATTGAATACAGCGCGGATGGAGTTAACTATTCCACCATTGACCGCACTGGTAATACTGCGTATGGATTTACCAGTGACAAGGTTAACTTCCAGGCACGCTATGTACGAATTAATCTCGTCAATGCGGTGTTATTTAATAACCCGAACAACTGGTACACCCCGACGGTGCATGAAGTAAGGTTGCTTGGTAATTAACCGTTCGCATCTGGAATATTGCTTAAACCTAAAAAAATATCGCACAACTCTTGCGCAATGTTGTACTCATTTGCAGGAGTTGTGCGATTGTTGTTGAACCGCTATGTTCGAATGCCTCTCTTAAACTTCCAGAAGCGTCCCAGGCCAGGTGGTGATAGTGAGTCGCAGATCATTAGATATCAAGCGCTGCATGATATCCTTGATATATTGCAGTCGTGATCGTAGATGCCTTCACACAATCTCCGATTTGTGAAACATAAGGTGCACAATCTATTAACTCATCTACTACGTTTCTTCTAGCTCGTTGTCCAAGCGCACAAATGACTGAAGTGCCTGGAACAAGATGTTCTTCACCATTGGGATCAGCGCAAACAACACCTTCTTGTGTAACACATAGCCCTTTAAATCCTAAATGAACTTGAATGTTATTTTTTTCGATTTCTTTTAGCATAATGGGACGATGTCTAATATTAGCATCCGGAGCCAGCTCTGCTCTCATCTCTACCAGATGAACAGTCTTACCTTCCTGGGCAAAGTGAATGGCTGCTTCACAGCCTGCCAGACCTCCTCCCAATACGACTACGCTATCGCTGACCCTGTCCTTCTCCAGGTAGTAGTCATTCACAATGACTACGTTATCACCATTCAATCCAGGAATCGGAGGAACAAGCGGTGCGGAACCAACCGCTATAATTAACGCATCCACATTTTCTTTCTCCGCATAATCTTTAGTAACAGGTGTATTCAAACGAATCTCAACGCCAGCGTCTTTCGCCAGTTTTCCGAGAGTAACACCTAACTCATACATCTCATATTTAAAAGGAATCGCCTGTTCTCCCCTCAAAATACCCCCTACCTCGTCAGACTTCTCACATAGAATGACTTTATGTCCCCGTTTAGCTGCAGTAAGAGCTGCATAAAGTCCGCCTGGGCCTCCGCCGGCTACTAGAACCTTACGTGGATTAGGGGAAGGATATATTTCTGTTCCATCCATTTCACGACCAATTAATGGGTTAACCGTACAGCGTCTTGTGGATGTTTCTGCACGTTCAGCCATACAGGTGAAGCATCTCAGACATTTAATAATGTCCTCGTCGCGGTTACTCATCACCTTTTTTGGAAGCTCTGGATCAGCCAGTAATGCGCGAGCCATTTCAACAACATCCGCCTGACCGCTGGCAATGATTTCTTCCATTTGAGCCGGGTCATTTAATCCGCCGACCGTTGCAACCGGAACACTTACATGCTTCTTAATCTCTGCTGCAAGATAAACATTACTTCCATGAGGCAAGAACATCGAAGGATGTGTGATACCAAAGCCTGTCTGATAAGTTCCAGCAGATACATGGAGCAAATCGATTCTTGATTCGATTAATTTAGCAATTTCTATACCTTCTGTCAGGTCATAGCCGCCTTCAAACAACTCCGAGCCACTCATTCTAAACTCGATTGGGAAGCCAGAGCCCACCGCTTCACGGACACTGTCCAGAACCTCCTGTGCAAAACGCACCCTGTTTTCCAAAGATCCGCCATACTTGTCTGTTCTGCGGTTGAAATAAGGAGAAAAAAACTGATTAATCAACCATCCATGTCCGCCATGGACCATAATCATTTCATAACCTGCTCTCTTGGCAAGTCCAGCACATCTACCATAAGCTGCTACGATATCATCAATTAGTTCTTGCGAAAGTTCCTTTACTTCTCTGCCGTCCGGGCGTACTCCGGGGCTGGGTCCCCACTGAGCAAGTCCTTGTTTCTTATTTTTGTCAGTCAGATAAGTTCCTGCATACTGTCCAGAATGAGATAATTCCACACTGGCAATTGCCCCGTGACGGCGAATAGCGTCTGCAGTATAGGTAAAACTAGCAAGGGAATCTACTGTCCCCAGATCCAGATGGTACATATGGGAAGCTTCCGTTTCGGGATGAACCACAACTTCACTGACCGTGACTGACGCAGCACCGCCTTTGGCTCTTAATTCATAAAAAGCTGTAGATTTCGGTCCAATAGTGCAGTCAGCTGTAATATCTGTACCTCCCATAGGAGAGCCAAACATTCTATTTCTGAAGGTCACATTTCCAATCGTGATTGGTTTACATAGGTTTGGATATTTTCTTTGCATGATTTCATTCTCCTTATCTGTATTTATTACTTTATTACATTTAATGGATATATCCCTAATTCTTACCTACAGACATCTTCTGATTTTTTCGGGCAGCCAACTTATATACAAATGTTAGAACAAGTCCGGTTATGCCAAGTACGGCCGCAATGACAAAAGCTCTCTGATAGCTACTGTCTGTGCTGTAAACATGACTCATAATGGATGGGCCAAAGTATCCTGCTGTTGCAAATCCAATAAACATAATTCCATAATTCACACTATTATTTCTCACACCAAACTGATCGGCAGTAAATCCAGGAAATACCCCCATCAGTGCACCAAAGCATAAACCAATAACTGAAATACCAATATAGAATGTCAACACACTACCTTCGCCTGAAAAATAAAGCAATGTGAGTCCTATGACCGAAAAGACAGAAGAAAAAGCCAGGGTATTGATTCGACCGATTTTGTCCGAAATATAGCCTGCAACGATTCGTCCGCCCGTGTTAAACAATGCCAATACGGAAACAACTGTCGTAGCGGCTGCCGCAGACATACCAATCATTTTCTGAGCTATAGGAGAAGCTTGTGATGTACACATGAGTCCGGCAAAAGCACCACACATTAATAACAAGATCATGATATAAAACAGAGGGCTTGAGAGCATGCCTTTCCAGTCTTTGTCGTTCTGAATAGAACGGCCAACATTTACAGTCTTGGGTGTCCATCCTGCAGGGACAAAATCAGATGGACATTTCTCAATGAAGAAAGAAGCAGCACATACAATAATAAGAAATGCTATACCGATGATAATGAATGCTGATGTCACACCAGACCTACTGATTAAACTATTGGCAATAGGAGGTATAATAACTGAGCTTATTCCATAAGCAGCCGTTGTTATACCGCCAACTAATCCTCTTTTGTCAGGGAAAAACTTAATAGAGTTGCTAATTGTGCATCCGTAAACCATTCCCGTTCCTAGGCCGAGTATGATACCGTAAGCCAATACCAGGTAACCTACAGATGTTGCAAATCCTGATAAAATCATACCGCCTCCAAACAGCAAGCCCCCTACAAAGATCACTTTCTTGGGCCCGAACCGATCATTAATCCAGCCACCTGAAATCATCGTGATAGGACCTACCGAATTTGTAATCGTAAATGCTATAGCCAAATTCCCCGGTGTTAAACTAAGTCCTGTGACGCTGCTCAAATATTCTGCCATTGGGGCAGAAAATACACTCCACGCGTAAATTGATCCAATACACAGATTAATAAAGCAGCTTGCAATCAGAATAATCCATCTCTTTTTTGTAAGTTCCACTAAGATCTTCTTCTCCCTCGTCGTTGTATTGTGAAATCATTCACATATTTCGAATTAATATTAACATGCACTTTCGAATATATCAACAGAAACATGTATGTGTTTATATGATTTGTCGAACGTGTTTTTGAATATATGTATCAATTTTATTGTGGACTCGCTAAATATGTTATACTTAACCAATAAACGACGAATATGTATAAGGAAGAGAGCCTTATGAGAACTTTAAAATATGCCATCCTAGGCTTGTTAAATAAAGAACCTATGACTGGTTATGATATCGGTAAAGAATTCAGTAGAGATTTAGGCGAATTTTGGACTGCAAAGCACAGTCAGATCTATCCAGAATTAAAAAAACTGCTTAATGAGGGACTTATCGTCTACGAAATCCAAATTAGCGGAGAGATTTTAGAAAAAAAATTGTATTCGATTACGGAGGAAGGCAAAGAAGATTTTTTACAATGGTTAAAAAAAGCAGAGCCTATTGAACCGACTCCCAAAGATGTGTTTAGGCTGAGAATGTATTTTTCTAATCATCTGGATGTAACAACCCGATTAGATCTGTTGGAACATCAGCTGCTTCAACATCAAGATAGGCTGGAACATTTACGCAAAAATAAAGAACGCTATGAAACTATTCCTCCTCTTGATAGTGATAACTTTGGCGATTATCTTGTATTAGATGGTGCTATTTTACGCGAGACTGGAATCATACAATGGTTAGAAAATTTTATTTCTTATTGTAAAAAATAGAACGTCTCCTTTTCCCCTAAATGGTTAACCAAAAGAAAGCATAAGGATCCGAGATCTGTAGCTCGAATCCTTATGCTTATTCTTTTATTCTTTACTTATCAACGCATCCGGTTCACTGTGGTAAACACAAATTTGTCGTACCGATGTCGTGAGAAAGAGTATTCAAACGGAATACCCGTATCCAGATATCCCACCTGCTCAATTTCCAAGATTGGATCATCCGCTGCACAGTCCAAATGCTCCCGATCCAGTTCTGTCGACTTGGACGCGCGAATTGTACGATGTGAACCGACAATATTAAGGCCCAGCTCCTCCTTAATATGTTTGTACACCGAGCCATACAGCACCTGCTCGGTAATACCGCTAATCAGCTTCGTGGGCATGTACGTGCGCTCGATAACATAGGGCTCACCCTCTACAACACGCAGACGGATGAGGTGATACACAGGAGAATTGGCATCAATAAATAGATGAGCCGCTACTTCCTCGGATGGAAATTGAACGTCAAAGGCTACGATTTTATTTTTGATTTCTTTCCCGCGCAGCAGATTGGTTAACCCCAGCATTTCATTCACGACGACATTAACAGGACCGTTGTGAACCGATTTGACGATAAAGGTTCCGTGTCCTCGTTTACGATTCAGCAGCCCTTCCATCACCAACGTATCCAATGCCCTCTTAATCGTCATCCGACTCACCTGAAACTCACTTGCCAGCGAAATTTCATCGGGAATCGGATCATCACCGCTATAAGTCTTATCCATAATCCGCTGTTTGACCTCTTGTGCAATCCGCTCGTATTTATTCATCAGTCTACCACCTGTACTAAAAATTGTTTTATGTCAGCATTTTACCAAAACATCGGTATCGCTGGTTCATTTTGTTCTGCAGGCGGGACGTTAAGGTGTTACGGTATAAGTAAGTATACCGAACATTACACTTTCTCACCAGCGGCATACGGCATAGTCCATTTTCGGTGATGAAGAAAAAAAGGCGGTCCAGAGGACCACCTTAAAATCCGTTATTTTCGATCACCTGCTTGAACCAGTGCCCACTTTGTTTAACGGATCGTTTGCCTCCGTCCTGCAGGTCGACAGATACAAAGCCATAGCGGTTTTTATAGGCGTTCGACCAGGACCAGTTGTCCATAAACGTCCACAGGTGATAGCCTTTCACATTTGAGCCCTCCGAGATCGCCCGTTGAACCCATTTTAGATGCTCACGGATAAAATCAATGCGATAGTCATCGCGGATCATACCCTGTTCATCCCTGAATTTCTCTTCGCCCTGAACACCCATCCCGTTTTCCGAGATAAAGCATTCAATATTTCCGTAATTCTGTCTGACATTGGTCAGGATATCGTAAATGCCCTTCTCATAGATCTCCCAGCCCCGCATCTCATTCATCTTGCGACCTGGCATCACATAATAATCAAAGTAACGTTCCGGCACAAAAGGCGCGTCCGGGTTCGGCAGACTTTCGCGGGCCTTGACTCTGCGCGGCTGATAATAGTTAATGCCTAGCAGGTCCACAGTGCCCTGACGTATAATCTCCCGATCCCCTTCTTCCGTGATGGGTAAAAATTCCTCTTGGCGCAGCAGCTCCACGAGCAAAGGATTAAATTCTCCCGTCACAGATGGGTCTAAAAAGGAACGGTTAAAGAACGCATCGCATATCTCAGCGGCCTGCACGTCTGCCGGATGCTGACTACGCGGATAGGTTGGCGTCAGGTTCAAAATAATGCCGATTTTGCCCTTGTAGCCTCCCTTTCTGTATGCCTGAATGGCACTTGCGCTCGATAACAGGGTATGATACCCCACCTGTACAGCTTTACGGAAATCCACTTCATTCGGATAGTGGAAATCGTACAGATAGCCGCCTTCCACCGGGACAATTGGCTCGTTATGCGTAAACCATTTGGCTACACGATCCCCGAACAGCTCGAAGCAGATATTGGCATAATCCACATATGCTTCGACCGTATCCCGGTTCACCCAGCCTCCCTTTTCCTGTAAAGCCATCGGCAAATCAAAATGATACAGATTCACGAACGGCTCAATATCGGCCTGACGCAATTCTTCAATGACGGCATTATAGAATTGAACCGCCTGCTGGTTTATGGCACCTCTTCCCGCCGGAAACAGACGAGACCAGGAAATGGAGAACCGGAAAGAGTTGTGACCAAGCTCTTTCATGAGTGCAATATCTTCTTTGTAACGGGTATAGAAACGGGACGTATCCGCAGGACCGACCCCGTCATAGAAACGGTTCGGCTCCTGCTCAAACCAATAATCCCATATGTTCGGTCCTTTGCCGTCTCCCTCCACGGTTCCTTCTGTCTGGGTAGCCGAAGCTGAGGAACCCCACCAGAAGTCGGATGGAAAACGGTATGAAACGGTTTGCTTCTCTGTATCTTTCATTTCGGTATGATTCACAGCTCTACTCCTCTCTCTTTTCCAATGAACAAGCTGCTAATCCAGCAGCTCATTCACGTTACATTCCAACAGTTTGATCCTTGCCTGCACTGGCTGCTTGGCCAAGCTCCTCTTCCTGTTCTTTACGAACATTTACCCGGTCGATAATTTTCAGGAACGGGAACCAGATGATAAAGACGACAGCCATATTAAACAGTTGCAGCACGCCACCCATCAGAGAGCCCGTACCCATCATTCCACTAAAGAACAACGGCATCGTCCAAGGAACCTGTATCCCGTTTGGCGGCGGTACAATCCCGGTGGACATGGCAAAGTAAGTAATCAGTGTAACGATCATTGGAGAAATGACCCATGGGACAAAAATCAGCGGATTCATCACAATCGGCAGACCGAATATGACGGGTTCGTTGACATTAAACAGACCCGGTCCAAGGGCCAGCTTACTGACCTGCTTCATTTGCTTGCTCTTGAGGAAGAATAGAATCGAGAGCACCACGGCCAGGGTCATACCTGTACCACCGATACCTACTGTATAAATATCCACAAACTGCTTAGTGATAATATGCGGCAGCTCCAAACCTTTGGAGTACGCTTCATAGTTTTCAAGTGCCAGCGTGTTCCAGATCGGGTCCATGACCGAGTTGATAATAATCTGACCATGAAGTCCAAAGAACCATAAGAGCTGGACAAAGAAAACAGCAATCAAGGTAGGGATAATGCCACTGCCCAAATGCACCAGCGGTGCCTGAACGGCATGATAAATCAAATCATGCAGGTTATTATGAAGCGTCAGAGTAACCACTACGTTGATGATTAAAAATATGCCCAGCGTAATACACGCAGGAAGCAACGCGGCAAAAGACTTGGCAACCGCTGGCGGAACCCCTGGTGGCATTTTAATAACAATCTTCTTCTGCGTCACCTTTCGGTAAATCTCAGCCGCGATAAAAGCGACGATCATCCCGAGGAACATGCCCTTGGCCCCGATCCGGTCGACCGGAATGACCCCAGCAATCGTGGCACCGCTTTCTTGTGTCAGCACGAACGGAGTCAGCATCAGGAAGCTGGCCAAAGCGATCATGCCGCCAAATATCGGTTCGACCTTATAACTTCGGGATAGATAATATCCGATCCCCACGACCACGAACATAGTCATGATATTCAGTGTTGCATTGGGCGCAATATTCAGCAGATTCTGAAAAGTCGTCAGATTGCCCTCGCCCATCCACCCTTTCAGAAACGGCAGATTAATAATAACGACGATAATGGAGCCGAAAACCGTTAATGGAAATGACAACATAAATGCATCACGCAGTACAGTAAGATAGCGGTTGTTGTTCAGTTTACCGGCAATAGGTATTAAAATTTGGCTTAATTTTTCAAACAAAGCCTATTCCTCCCCGCGAAGTAACTTGCATCAGGTTTGTTGTGAAATTTTCATGCCCCTAATTTCACAAACTCTTGTGTACAGATTATAAATTTCTGGATTTAAAAAGCTCCAGTAGCTCTTGAACCAGATCCTTCATAGTGACCGTGGACATGAGATGATCTTCCGCATGCATCAGAAGGAGCGACAAAGGAGTTGGGTTTCCTCCGGCTTCATTCTTCACCATTTGAAAATGGATATCATGCGCAGCCCGCAAATCCTGCTTCGCCTGCTTAATGAGATCGTCTGCACCTTCCGTGTTCTCATTCCGGTATTCGCTCAGTGCTTGAATCACTTTACTGCGAGCGCTTCCACTATGAAGAATGAGTTGGAAACTAATTTGCTCTTCCGTCAGATCGGCTATGTTGACTTTATCCATTTTTACGCTCCACCAGCTTCAAAGCCTGTTCATAGACTTTCTTGCCGTCCACCAGTCCGTACGCCATCATGTCGATCACTTCTACATGGATACCGTATTGAGCAGCTTCCTTTTGCAGCTGTCCTTTAAGAAAACTCATTTGCGGGCCAATCAATACCGCGTCAGCATTAGCCATGTCTTCTGTCGCCTGATCTTGACCTACTGCCCAAATTTCAGCCTCGTCTCCAATAGATTTGGCATAATCCTGCATTTTGGTAACCAGCAAACTTGTAGACATACCTGAGCTACACGCCAGTAAAATTTTCTTCATGATTGTTCCTTCCCTTCAAGGTCTGATTGGATGCTAACTACTAGAAAACGTTTACAGCGTAATTATAAATCCGCTTTTTAAATTTGTCTATACATTTAATTTATATGTATAGACTTTTTTTAAAATGACACATTTTATTTTTTTCCTCAACATTAACGCTTTCATCTCTTCTCTTTCATCTCTCAATAACATTTGAGGCTCAGAATATTAGAATAGTGCATAATTCGTCCCTCGAAGTGCGAACCGGGGGTCATATAGACGAGGAATACAAGCAGTTGTATGATTAGCAGAAATAACAGGTATTCATAGCTTCACTACATTACACGAAACGGAGGTTCCGCCCATGAATGTAACCGATAATGACAACAATACCGCTCTTTGGCTGCGATATGCGCCTTACCTGATGTTTGATCACAAGGAGCCATTTTACCCGGATTTTGTTGGTGTGACGGTGCTGGATCAACCGGGTCCTTCCCCCTCCTTTCGTCGCACATTGGAATTTTCGGACGAACGGGTGAAGCATATTGTGGAGTATGCCATCTGGTGGGACTACGAAATCGGTCACCTCTATGAGCTGGAGCATGTGTGGGTCTATGTCGGGCATGATGGTGAGGTCGTAGACTGCGAAGCCAGCTTCCACGGCAGAGTGTTCAAAGGGCTACTCAAGGACCGCGGTAATCTACTAGACGGTACGCATGTACGTCTGTACTCTCAACCGGGAAAGCACGCTTTCTCGCCGATCACGGACATTTTCGAATTGTTGCCTGACCTGTACACCAATGCGAACGAACGCGCCGGGGTGGACGGGCTGCTGACGAACGAGCTGTTCCACGGCCTGATTGCCACGAATGATGAAATTGATGGGCTTGTACGGCGCCATCTCCAATCGTTGTCCTTCGTACCAGCCATGGAATTTGAGGAATATTACTTCACGCCGGAGCTGTTCATGCCGTGGTCTTCACTATTTCACATCATACCGGAACGAATTGAAGCCTGTGTACAGGAGCTAAAGCGTCAATATTTGTAGATGTTAGTAGGACATGCAGAAAGGGGTACGGCAGAGCGAAGGTGAGAACAGCGGGCAGGCGTAAAGCGGCGGCGGATGAATGGGTCGAGAAAAAAGGTTCGCGGATACACTGGAATCAATAGTGGAGGAAATCGAAGTATCCGTGCTGCGTGAGCTGGCGGTGAACCGTTCCCTGAAAAAGCTGGAAGGCATCACGCCCGGTGGTTACCGTAAAATGAAAATCCGCCCGCAACAGGGAATAGACTGTGGGCGGGCGGCTGAATAACCGTGCAGGACATTATATTCTGTTATGCTCTTGGAATCCGATGCGTCCTATCAGTTAAACGCCTGTCAGACGTACAAGGGACCCTTTTTCCAGATCTACATAATCAACTGTAAATGCGTGGGTCCGCACGTTGGCTTTCAGAAGGGCACGATAGGTCCCTTTTTCCCATTGGATTTCCAACTGATCGGAATTTCCAGCTTCTACGATTTTGATTTCACCATCAAAAGCAGGATAGGAATTGCGGAATTTCATCAACTGAAACAATCGCTTCAAAACTGGTCTTTCCAGGTTTTCAATGACTTCCTCTTGGGAATAGTAATGCCGATTAATGTTACGGCCTACCTTCGTTTCTTCCAATAGCGCGATGTCATTTTCACCTGCCAGCAGCCCTACATAATAGACTTGGGGGATGCCCGGTGCAAAAAACTGAATGGCTCTTGCCAGTACATAGGCATCATCGTTGTTGCCGAGTGCTGAATAGTACGTACAGTTGAGTTGATAGATATCCAGGTTATTATAGGCGGCCGTATTGTATACCCTTTTAATGTTAGCTCCCTTGGAGAACAAATTATTTTTGGTCTCTTCGATCTCTTCATCCGTCATTAAGCCCTTGGCATCCACTACTCCAATTCCATCATGAGTATCCAGCGTAGTAAACTGCTTTCTCGGACAGATGTTCAGCCAGTGAGTGAGACGCTCACTATTACCGCTATACAGTGTGTGCAGCACCAGCATAGGCAGGGCAAAATCGTAAACCCAATGATCCTTCTCAGCAAGCTTCAACTGAATGGAGTAATGTTCATGAATCTCCGGCAGAACATCGACGCCGTATGGCTTCAATATCTCCTGTGCTTCACCAAGCATGTCCCAAATTTCAGGCTCCACGAAAAAACAATTGGTTCCTCTTTTTTTGGTAGCATATGCAAAAGCATCAAGTCGGATGATCGAAGCACCCTTTTCAGCCAGACGAATCAGGTTTTCTCTGACAAATTGCTGGGTCACGTCCGAGTGCAGATTAAGATCCACCTGTTCCCCATCAAAGGTACACCATACCTTTTCCGTCGTACCATCCTTAAACTCGACATCAACATAAGGCGCACGTGGCTTTCTTTTATAAATCAAATCCACTTCTTCCTGAGTGGGCTCTCCATTCGGCCAAAAATCCTTGTACCGGATAAACAAGTCGGCGTACGGCGAAGCGTCTTTATGTTGGACAAAGTCCTGAAAATACGCCGAGCTGCGAGAGATATGATTAATCATAAAATCAAACATGAGGTAAAAATCCTGAGACAGCCGTTTAATATCTTCCCAGTCACCAAAGGGTGCGTCAACGCTCTCATAGGTCATCGGAGCAAAGCCACGGTCTGCCGAAGACGGATAAAAAGGAAGCAAATGGACGCCACCGATAACCTGTTTAAAATGGCCGTTTAGCAGTTCCCCCAGCTCTTTCAAATTCTTCCCCATGCTGTCTGCATAAGTGATAAGCATAATTTCATTTTTAATGGACACGATGGTTTCTCCCCTGTTCTCCCGCTGTGGGATATCTATTATTTAGCGTTCTTTTCAAAAAAATCTAACGTATTTCTGAACAGCTGTTCCCGATGAGGTACATTTCCCCATGAATGGTCGGCACCTTCAATGATCTGAATGCCAATGGGCTGTGAATAGGCTTGTTCATATTGATAGGCATATTGAATAGGTGCTATAAAGTCCTGATCTCCATGTATAATGGTGACATTTCCTTTAAAACTTGAGGCTCTGGTGTAAATATCCAAGCTGGCTACATCCTCAATGAATCCCGGTCCAAGACGCAAACTGTTGAAATCAAAATACCCCTGTTGATCCATGGACGAAATCGATTGTCCCTGAATCGTTTTGTTGTTATTGATTTCGTCGGTTACGGTTGCCGCAGGGGACCACATACATAAAGAGTGAATGTCTTCAGACAAATCACCAGCTACTATACTGGCAACCACGCTCCCTAGGCTCATACCCATTAGACTGACTCGGGACGGGTCTACGAATTCCAGCTGCCGGACAAAGTTAACGATGGCCTTTCCCTCTTCCACCTCTCCGGAAATGGTCACGTCGTAAAAATCACCCTCGCTTTCGCCATGCCCTCCAAAATCAAACCGCACAGCTGCAATCCCTTGCTTTTCAAGCAGGCGTGAAATTTGAACAAATGAGTAAAAATATTCGATCCGGTTAGCCCCAAATCCATGAAACATAATGACAGTAGGATATTTACTGCCCTTGAGGGTCTCAGGAATATGAGCTGTTCCTCTTAGCGTCAACCCATGAACAGAAGTTTCAATATATTGTAATGACATGACAGCCACCTCAATCTCAAATTTTTTGAATATGAATATGTTAAGTTACTGAGCCGCTCTTCTTTCAATCAGCTCTGCACGCATTTGGCTTTGGACAAAGTCAATCCGGTACATATAAATGAAGAGCATACATATCGCAAATGCAATCGCAGGAATCCAGACAAAATTAGTTGTAATGGCCTGCAATGCAGACTCTGTCTGCGCCATGTTAGCTACAAACCCTCCCTTAGCCAGAATTTTGGATGTTAAAGCTCCTGCAATCCCTGCGCCAAACTGAATTCCGATCGTTCCGGCTGCCGTTAACAGACCTTGAGCTCTGACACCAAACTTCCATTCTCCAAAATCGACGGTATCGGCAAACATAACAAAAACCGTACTTTGCGCAGCCCCCAAACCAAACGATCCCAGAGCAACACCAAACAGTGTAAGAGCAACAGAAGGCTCCATCGAACCCATCCACATCACAATCTGTCCCAGAATACTGACCAGTAACCCAATCAAAACCAGATTTCGGTTCTTCATTTTCTTTACAATAAATGGAACTAGCAACATACCGATGATCATGGCACCTGCATTAATCCCATTGGCAAGCGAACTCATTCCCTCGTTTCCCATATTATATTTAAAGAAGAATATCATGGTAGACCCTTTGGCCACTACGCCGATAAAGATCACAAAATTAGTCAGTGCAAGCATCCACCATGGAAAATTGGGCAAGAGCGCCTTAATGCTGTCTCGGAAAGGAACCGGTTTGCCCTGATCATATTGAACACGCTCTCTCGTATTCCTAAACGTTAATAGAAACATAATTACGGATAACACGGAGAATATCCCCATGGTGAATATAAATCCCTTTTGGTTCGTCCCCCCTCCAAAAAAAATGACCAATGGAAGAGCAACCACACCTGATACCAACACACCAATCTGTCCGCCGATATTACGAAACATATTGGCCGAGCTTCTTTCCAGTGGATTCGTAGTGAGACTCGGTAGCATCGCCGAAATAGGTACATTGATACCTGCAAAGATAATGTTCAGTAAAATGTAGGTAATATAGGCATACGCCAGTTTATAAGAATCATCGAAATAGCCTACAGCAAAAGACAGCACCGTGATAATCCCGAATGGAATTGCCAACCATAGAAACCAGGGCCGTGCTTTACCATACTTGGAATTGGTTCTATCAATGAGAATCCCGAAGATCGGACTGGCGAAGGCATCGAGTACACGGACAATTAAAAATAACAGACCGACAGATTCGAGGCTTAGTCCTGCAACATCGGTGTAGTAAAACATGAGATATGTTGAAACAACAGTGAATACCAAATTGTAAGCGGTATCACTCAGGCCATAGCTTAACTTCTCTTTGAGGCTTAACTTATTGCTCATCTTCTTCGTCCCCTTATGTGAGATTCACGTTGCAAGTAAAGCGTTTTCAGAAAACATTCTATAATAATTTATATTATATACTAAAGGATTGACATGTCAAACGATTGACATAAAATTTTTCAAAAAAATAAATAGCCGTTACCCAACAAAAGAAATAGGGGAACGGCCATCATTCTAGGTTGTCTGCCCAGGGATCAAATGGACCGGGAGCAGCGGATTTAAGTCCCCCGTGTAGTCCTGTCCATTAATTCGTTTGTTCAAAATTCCTACGGCTTGCCGGGCCATTTGCTGAATGGGCTGACGAATGGTGGTTAACTGTGGCATAAAGGCTTGGGCCGTCTCTGTCCCATCATATCCAACAACTTTCAACGTTTCCGGCACACGTCTACCTGTCTTCAAGGCTTCAAAATATACGTTTGCCGCCAAGATATCATCACTCGCAAAAATACCATCCACATCTGGATGCTCACTAAAAATCTGATGAATGATTTGTTTATATAATTCTTGATCAAAAGACCTTGGGACTTCGTAAAAAATGGACTCCAACCCGTGATTCTCCATCGTTTTTTGGTAGGCCTCCAAACGCAAATGTGTCTCGGTTTGCAGCATGTACGGCCCATTGATATGAATGATTTTTTGACAGCCTTTATGAATTAAATGTTCCGTTGCTAGCTTCCCACCCAAATAATTATCCGAAGAAACGACAACCGCCTCTTCAGAAATATACTGGTCAATTGAGACAATCGGGAATGAAGAGTTTACTCGCTCAAATACACCCCTGTTATGACTGCCGACAATAATTCCATCCACTTGGTTCCGCAGCAGCATGCTCAAATAATTGGCTTCCTTCTCTGCACTTTTCAAACTGTTGCACAAAAAAACCTTATACCCCAGCTCCTCGCAAGCGAGTTCAATATGAAAAATCAGTTCCGCATAAAAGGGATTACTCACGGTTGGAAAAATCAACCCTATAATGTTGCTTTGTTTGGATAACAGCGATCTGGCCATTTCGTTCGGTACATAATTCAGCTCTTCCATAGCGTTGTATACTAACGAACGTGTCTTTTCACTGATATATCCCCTGTTATTCATGACTCTGGAAACCGTCGTTGGAGAAACACCTGCACGCTTTGCTACATCTTCTATTTTTGGTTTCAATGGACTAGCCTCCGTAAGCATAAGAAAATCCTAGGGTTATTTTTTTGTTCTCAAATATTCACATGCCATAATTCTAACGAAAGTTTGAAAATGTCTCCACTTAATTATTTTTATATCCCGAGGTCCACAGCCGGGGTATAACCGAATTGTGAAACGCATCTTATTACCTACGATCCATACGGGAGGGATTCATCAAAGGCCGCTGTATGAATACGAACGCGGAAACTGTGCGTACAGGCAGGTATTCTTCGAAGAAAGAGAGAACTGTATATCGTCAGGTTTGGAAATAAATGAAAATAGACTGGCAGCTATATGCGCTGCTGGCGGTGATGCTCCATGAGCTGACCTCTTCCCGCATTCAGAAGATATCGCAAACCATTTTATATCTTCCACATTTTATTTCCTGGGTTATTATTGGCGGCATCGCCAATCTGCTCCACTGGAATTAAAAATCTCACGAAACGAAGGAGTGTGTTTATCATGTGGAAAAAAGGAAACAAAGCATTAGCAGCGGTTATCATTCTGGGGGCGACCCTGATCGCACCCGCTGTGGCTCCATCCAAGGCAGCAGCAGCGGGTCTGAGCGCATCCGAGCAGTCCAGACTTGTGGAATACTGGTCGCCTGTGCTGTATCAGGATGTAGGTAACAACCCCGAAGGGGATATTCCGATTCCCGTAAACTTTGACGGCGACTGGTCAGGGCTAAACAACTGGGATAATATCGGCAAGTATGCCAAAGGCAGCAGCTTACCCTTGAAGCCAAGCGTATACTGGTCGGTCGTGGAATCAGATACCCACTATTTCATCGGTTACGATCTGTTCTACGCTACACATGATCCACGAGGGACGTTGGGAGATCATGAAAATGATATGGAAGGCATGATGTTCACGATCCGCAAGCCAGGCACAGCCAAAAAAGACGGCACCAGGGTGACCAATCCGAACGGCGAGCTGGAATTGGCTTTGATGCCGAGACACGCCAAGCTGGGCATGTATGGCCCTGCCAACAAGGCGGTTCAATATGATCCAGGAATGAGCTCAGTTTACTATGACAGCAACTTCACCACTGAAACGAACGCCTCCGGCACCCATCCCTTGGTATACAGTGCGCAAAATGACGAGTCCTTCCTCGAATCGGACGGTGATTTCGGACACGCGCTCAAGCCTTACAACGGTAAAGGCGCCAAAGGCAAATCCGGCTACATCTTTCAGGCCGGAACTCCGGTGAATCTCAACGCCTCCGGTGGACAGCTATGGGACTCCAAAATCGGTAATTTTGACGATAGCAAGCGTATGGGGTACGAGCTGATCCCGCTGGAAACCTCGCTGTGGCCGCTGCGGAACGATTTTACGCTGGACCTGTGGAGCAGCTACGGCACGTTCAAGGGCGACAACGGCCGTGCCAATGCCGCTAATGCGCCATGGGGCTGGAGCTTCGAGAACTATCGCGATCTGGGATCAGGTCGGATGCTGTATGACCCTGCCTACCTGGTGGACAAGCTCTTTGACGGATTGGGTGAATTTTCGTTGACCTACAGCACCAATCCGTACAGCGCACAATAGATAATAGCCACGAGCCGTCTTGTGATCCTTTCCCCGACGGCTCAGGTCATTCCATAACGGGAACAGATACACAAAAGCGATCGTGGCTTTTTTATACCACAGGTGTAGTGGGAGCTGCGGTTTTTAAAACGCGCTGATTAATGCAGTACATCAGCCTTTCCTGATCGCTGGAACTCATTTCATCAAACACAAGCCCATAGGTTATAAAAGGCTGGCTAATATGCGCCTCTTTTCGGATTAAATGTGCCTGCAAGACAAAAGGCTCTTTATTTAGCTCAAATTCAACCTGAATGAGAACCGGTTTTTTCAAAGGCAGATCATAATCGCAAATCAGCTTTAGCCCCTTCACGCTAATGTCTTGTATTTTACCGATCCCTTTTCTATGAGTAAGCCTTGCCAGAGCCTCATCTCCAAAATGTAAAAACTCAAACGCACAGCCCTCATCCGGAATACCCAAGCGAAAGGCTTCCCGCCGATTCAACTTGCTGTTGGCCTCCTCCAGTAACTTCTTAATTTCCTTTTTCTCCAGCTCTTTAATACCCAATTGTTTTTTTAAATCTATGAAATGAATAATTCCATTGACCAAGCATACAACGATCATCAAAATGATAAGACCTGCGATGGTGAATACCATGGAACATGCCTCCCTCTGAATTATTGTCCAAGGGCACTCGACAGGTCCTCAGGCAGATGCAAAAACCGTTCAACATATAGCAAATCAAATTGTGTTCCAATGTGACGCCAAAGCTCCTCTTTGGCCTCCTGTATGGACATGCCCTGGCGATACGGTCGATCGGAAATCATACTATCAAATGCATCCATGATGGAACACATTCGAGCCATAGGCGGAATTTTGTCACCACTTATGCCAAACGGATAGCCCTGTCCATCCCAGCGTTCATGGTGAAATCGAACGATATCTACAATATCCTGCTCCAGCATGCCCTCTCTTAAAATAAGCTGGGTACCCAACAGGGGGTGAAGCCTCATGATTTTCCATTCTTCTTCATTTAAAGGAGCTGATTTATTCAAAATGTCATCCGGCAGCAGCATTTTTCCAACATCGTGAATGCAACAGCCTATGACGAATTTCCGTGTCTGCTGGTCATCAAAATCCAGGTAAGGAGCTATTCGCTTAGCCATATTGCCAACCCGCAGGCAGTGTTCATACAATTGTTTATCTTTAGATAGCAGACGAGTTAGACAGCTCACTAAAACATTTTCCATAAATATTCCTCCAGTTTGACGCGCGGTCAGCGATTTGCCTTAATATTGAGAATAGATATCGCACAATATTCATTGTGCGAACGAACAGGAGGAATTTTTTTATGTATACGTCTAAAATGACATCTTCTCAGCTACATGCCCCTTCCATGCATAACCCGGAGACGTACACGGATGACGAAATTACAGGATTATTTTTAAGTACTTGCACTAACTCCCCGTATACCCTGCGCAACTACAAGAGGGCCATTCAGCAGTTTCGAAATTTCACATCTGGTAAACCGTTACGGAAAGTAACATGGCAGGATATAGAGGTCTATAAAATCGGCTTATTAGAGGGTGCTTGCAGTCCTACCAAGCAAACACCTGCACCAGCGACCATTGCCAGCTTCTTGGCCCCATTAAAATCGCTATACAAGTGGGGGAGTGATCCGAGCATTCATATTTTTCAGCACAATCCCACCACAAGTGTGCGAACCCCCAGGATTCCAGTGAACAGTAAAAATCATTTCTTAACCAAAAATGAGCTGCGTCAGCTTTTAGCCTATTTAAAAACACAGGGGGAACGGAATTATCTGATCGCGCTCACGCTGGTTTTATTGGGGCTTCGGGTGTCTGAGATGGTGTCTATACAGTGGGATCACTTCCATACCGATCCGACGGAAATGTTCATGTGGCTGACCGTGTTTAACGGAAAAGGAGGCAAACAGCGCGAGGTCAAAGTACCCGCAAGACTTTGGGAGATGTACAAGCAGTACAGAGACGCTTTCCAGCAAGAGGAACCATTAAATATGCGGGAGAGGTTGTTTCCGTTGTCAGTAAGGCAAGTGGAGACGATTATTAAGCTGGCCAGGGAAAAAGCTGGGATCACGAAAAAGATAACCCCCCACTGGTTTCGCCACACGAATGCTACATTAGCCTTGATTCATGGTGCATCGTTACAGCAGGTGCAGGAAAATCTCGGACACTCCCACATCAATACGACGCAACGATACCTTCATACGGTTAGCCAAATGCAAAAAGCAGCCCCCGACTATGTGGAAGACTGCTTAAAAGATATATTATAGGTATTTAGTTACAAAAAGGAGTTGAAAAAATAGTCTTAAATAACTAAAATGAAATAAGAAAGATTCTTTTTTTAGTTCGTTTTACATATCGCACAATGAATATTGTACGCTATTCACTTCTAATATTTACCAATCAAAATAGTGTCTAGATAGTTCTTGAGATATAGGATTTCTCTTTACAATTATGCCCTTTGAGCAGAACATTAGTCGATACCATAATCATACTGATTTGTCGGTACTCATATATCCGTGATAACAATACAATGATTACTTGTAAAATCTATAAGAGGGAAGCTGTGGATAGCAGCTTCCCTCTTTCATTTACTCTGTCCGCCCATTCGCTGCTGAGCATCCGAAAGATGTAGAGAGACTACGGCTGCTGACGAAACAAAATAATAATTAAGTTAAAATTAAGCTGCTGTTTTCTTTTGGATAAGATTGAGCATTTATAATGACGGGAATACAAGGAGAATAGCTGTTGAGATAAAGGGGGATGCGAGAAGTGAAAAAATGGCTTAAAAGATTATGGAAGACGGTTATGTTCGGGTTGCTGGCCATTTTGGTTCTTCTGGCATCAGGTGTGATATATGAACAGGTAAGCACCCGGCAGGATCTGAAATCTTATACCCCCAGCGGAAAGCTATACAATGTGAATGGGCATAATATGCATTTATATACCGGAGGACAAGGGAAAGTAACGGTTGTATTCGCTTCCGGGTGGGGCACGGCCAATCCGTATGTTGATTTTTCCCCACTGTATGAGAAGATTGCACCACATGTTAAATTCGCAGTTTATGACCGGTTCGGCTATGGGTATAGTGATACGACGGACAAGAAGCGTGACATTGATACAATAACGAATGAAATACACGAATTGCTGCAGGTGTCTGGTCAAAAGCCACCTTACCTGCTTGTAGCACATTCGCTAGGATCCCTCGAAACGCTCCGGTTTGCACAGAAATACCCGGACGAGGTACAAGGCATCGTGATGTTGGATAGCGGAAGCCCAGAATATTACTATGCTGATGCTGAGGAGCCAGTACGCGGCGGCTTTATCAATCAGTTGCTCATGAAAACAGGCGTGATTCGGATGCTTTTTCACTCTGACAGTTTTATCGAAGCCTCACGTGCAGCTCGCAACGGCTTGAAGTTCGTGCCGGATGAACTGAAGAAGATTGATCTGACAGCCTCATTGCTTAAGCTTGAAAATGCCAATATAGAGGACGAGCTGCGTCAATCGCGGACGAATGCAAAGGTCGTATTGGATGACAAACAGCCCTTCCTTTTCCCACTTACCGTGCTGACATCCGATTACTTAGGGGTTCCCAATGATGTCTGGAACAAGTACGAAAAGGAATTTACTTCCTGGTCCGTGCAATCGAAGCAATTGGTGGTTAAGGATACCGAGCATTATATTCATCAATATCGCCCTGATCTCGTTGCAGATGAAATATTGGCCTTGGCCAAGCGGTAGGCTGAAACTTGCCGTTCAGGCAGTGAGGTGAGCCTGTCCACATAGAACGACCCTGCGTGTCTTGGTTTTCTCAAGATATACAGGGTTGTTTGTGCTTTGAACTTCAATATCTCTCCAGCTTTACACATCCATAATTCACAAAAAGTAATTACTTGAAAAGTATATATAATACATCCATAAGATGGTATAATATCTCCCAGAATAGCTTTATATTTTAGCATCGGATTGTCCCAAGAAATATCCTTATAGATCAGTATCTAACGGACTACATAAAACGTTACGTTAAAGGGGTTGTTACATTTGGAACCTACAACCACGATACGCACAGAACTGGAAAATTTCATGAAACAGAATGGGTTAAATATTACCCAATTCGGTCTGGTGGCAGACATCAATCCAGGCACAATAAGCGGGATCGTCACAGGCAACCGTGCACTCTCCATTCATCAGTTAGATCGCATTACAGCTACATTAGGCCACTCCAAAGGGCATTTTTACAAGAATTATATTGAGGAATTTTTGAGTTCAACAACCCCTAACATCCGTAGAGTCAGACCCCTTTTGTACAATTGCGCGGAGTTGGACATGCTGGATTGTATTGAGCAGGTCGTCAGCTTGCTCATGGAAAAGCTGACATACGCCGATGCTCTGTTTACCATAGCTGAGGACTTTTTCCTACAAGGGAAGTTTGCAGCGTCCATCATCCTGTATGAGAGTATAGCCGTCGGTGAGAAAAAGCAGCACTCTGAGCGACTAGCCCTTTGTCAGTACCGCATTTTTATGGCGAAGCAAGGGGACGACCAGGAAATAAATTACCAGGCTGCGATCCATTTCGAGGATTACGTTGAACGACTTGATGATGCTGACCAGCTCGACGCGTTAAAGGATTTAGTGAATACATATCGCTCATTACGGAAATGGGGAAAGGTAAACATATTCGCTAAGATCATGGGAGACAAGGCTGCCATTCAGTGCGAGATCAATCAACAGATTAAGTTAAAAAGACGGAAAAAGAAGAAAACTTCAGTCAATCCCCCATTTGTGTATTGGGCCTACTCCTATTTACTTCATGCAGGTGTCTGTGAAGCGCAAAAAGACTACAATCAAGCATTGGAGTATACGTACACTTACGCTGATTTAAGTTGGGTGAAGGAAACGGATGAACAGACCTTGCTATGGAAGGGGCGGTTTACAGAATGGGCGCAGGCTAACACTTACGTGAATAAGCTGTTGGCTGGAGATATAAGTGTCCTTCCAGACTATTTAACTTACGTTACTTCCAAGAAAAACGAGGTTCTCACCGCACTGGTTAACATAATTGAAGCGGCTAACCAATATGATTTTAATGTAGATGATGTACTCAAGCGGTTTGAAACAGAGATCCAGTCTCTAGTTAAACAACAAAAAAGTGTAGGCGTGTACACCCAACAATTCATGTCAGAGCGCATCGCTCATTTTTTACAGGAATTAGCTAATTACAACTTACGTAGAGGTGAATATCAAGAGGGATTTAAATATTTAATTAACAGCTTGGAATTATCCTCTACAATTAAATCGAGTAGCAAAGCATCCATCATCAAGTGTGTTGAACTATTTGAACGTTTTAAAAAATATGCATCATCGCGAACAATAGATACCTACCAAAATTTGATTAATAAAGTATACGAAATTGAAAAAAGTTAGGGTTACTTTTATCGGTGACTAGCCTTCTGAAAGTGGCAATAGTCACCCTTTCAATACAATCCAAAAAAAGGGTCTATTTACAAACCATTTGAACAACATGGTGGGGTTTGATGATTTTTTGCTAAAGAATTTTATACCGTGGAGCCAGTTCTTCGAGCTGGTTTTTTCTTTTGAGGATTTGCAAAGTAAGAGAATATACATCTTTAGATTAAAAGCAGTCTAAACCCCTTATAGAAGAGGTTTAGACTGCTTTACAAAAAAATTAAATCTATATCAGGAATTGGTATTTAGAGTTTCACAGCAGAATGCTCATATTAAGGAGCTTCATACTTGGAAGTAAATCTTTCTCGATCTTTAATGATCTCGTTTTTATAGGCATCTTGATATGTTTTATACTCCTCTGTTTTGGTTAGTTCATTAGCAATGCTCTCTTCACTAAGTTTCTGGATACTGTTTTTCGAAAAAACATCTGTTTTTACCTCTATGTTAGAATTAGGTCCTGATACGAGTAAAGAACCATCCTGCTCTGCGGTCGCAGTGAACACATATACCTTTCCTTTTTGTGGTAGGGAATCATCTTCAAATAAGAAATATGTGCTCTTATCATCATTCAGTCCCCCAAATTTTTGAATAGGAATGGAAACATCCTTCTTTAAATTACCTTTTATATTACTAAGCACTTTAACGGAGTAATTTGTATAGGGACTTGTCAATACTTTGGGTCCATCCTCCGTTTCTTTCGTGACAGGAAATTTATACTCCGTTCCCGTCATTTCTTCTACGAGGCCTACAAATGCATAGTCAGTATAACCTACAACCTCTTTGGGGTTATTTATATCTATAACAAATGATGCTTGTATATAGCTAGTTGGAATTTCGCCAGACTTCGTTATATTCTTGTCTACCTTAGGATTTGAACAACCAGAAGCCAGTATTGCAACCGTAGTTAAAATGGACAAGAACATAAATGCTTTCTTCATGCTAGTTCTCATTGGTCGTACCTCCTTAATTAATATCTTTTATAAGCAAGATCGTATGAAGCTTTATCATTAGCGCTGAGCGTTGTTATCGACGTAACATACGCAAAATTAAAAAAAGTCGAATGCCTTCAAGCAATCGACTGGGCGAAAACAAAAAAATGCTGTAGCTTCAAAAAATTAATCTATCAGCTTAACTTTAAAACTTGCATTAGGACTTGCTGTATAAGGATTATCATCAAGCAAGGGCGAAAATGGATTAATCAGCATGAACAAGGCGTGAAGGACTATTTTTTATCTTTTTCACTTAATCTCATCTTTTGTTTTTATCGTTCTACCAGCAACTAATACATATTGAAGAGGATCTTTTATAGTGAGAAATGAAATGCTTCGAGAAACCGAGCTTCCCTTTTCAATCTTTGGACGCTTTCTATCGGGAATATCTACGGAAGCCTGATCAGCATCCATGTTAAGCGTTTGATTAAAGACAAGTATTTCGTGTAAATCCTCCTTGCCTTCCTTAATCGCAGAACCTGAACGGTTCAAGGCACTTACAGTTAAATTACCCTCTAGTTCTCCTGAGGAATTTGTCTTGGCTATTATTTTAAAATCACGAACGTCTAAAATAGAATTGTTATCTAATATATTGTTTCTCCCCCCAATCCAATTCAGTGACATGTTGAAGAACCTTACTTTGGTTAAAAGATTCATTTTGCAAAACAACCTTATTATTTTTATATTCAAATGGAATATCCATAGCTCTTAGTAATACACCAAGTGGAATGATAAAAGAATTCTGCTTCAGTTCAGGATAGGTATCCATTTGTACAGTCTCACCGTTCAATTCATACATATCCTTACCTTTGTAAAACACAATCTTGTCTTTTTTCCAGTTGATAATAGCTTCCTGTGACTTCAAATTGTATTCAACTTTAGCACCAAGAAGTTCAGACACAGAACGAAGGGGAGCCATTAAACGATTTTCTTTATTTGTATATGGGCCCACGGGAGCGCTGTACAGGACATCATAATCGTTTACTTTAAGTAAAGATGTTCCGCTAAAGTTCAAAGAATAATCGGTTTGAGCTGCATTAACTACAGGAGATGTACTGAACAGAGTAAATGCAAGTAAAGTGAAGGATAACTGAGTTGTCCTAAATATACACATAAATAGAGGGTCCAAGTTTAACCTCCTTCTTTTAATCGCTTAATCGCTGCCACCAATTGCCTAAAGATACAATATAAAAATCAAATGGGTTCTTCCTTTAATAAGTTACCGTATAATTCATTCTTGAACTTTAGATTAAAAGCAGTCTAAATCCCTTATAGTAGAGGTTTAGACTGCTTCACAAAAATTTATATCAGAAATTGGTATTTAGAGTTTCGCAGCAGAATGCTCATATTAAGGAGCTTCATACTTGGAAATAAATCTTTCTCGATCTTTAACAATCTCATTTTTATAGGCATCTTGATACGTTTTATACTCCTCTGTCTTGGTTAGTTCATTAGCAATGCTCTCTTCACTAAGCGCCTGGATACTGTTTTTCGAAAAAACATCTGTTTTTACCTCTATGTTAGAATTAGGGCCTGATACTAACATAGAACCATCGGGCCGTGCGTTAGCAGTGAATACATAAATTTTTCCTTCCTGTGGAAGAAGATCGTCTTCATTTAAGAAATATTCGCTCTTATCATCACTCAGACCTCCGAATTTTTGAATTGGAATGGAAACATCCTTCTTTAAATTACCTTTTATATTATCAAGCACTTTAACGGAATAATTCGTATAGGGCATCGTCAATACTTTGGGGCCATCCTCCGTTTCTTTCGTGACAGGAAATTTATACTCCGTTCCCGTCATTTCTTCTACGAGGCCTACAAATGCATAGTCAGCATAACCTACAACCTCTTTGGGGTTATTTATATCTATAACAAATGATGCTTGTATATAGCTAGTTGGAATTTCGCCAGATTTCGTTATATTCTTGTCTATCTTAGGATTTGAACAGCCAGAAGCCAGTATTGCAACCGTAGTGAAAATGGACAAGATCATAAATGCTTTCTTCATGCTAGTTTTCATTGGTTGTACCTCCTTAATTAGTATCTTTTATAAGCAAGATCGTATGAAGCTTTATCATTAGCGCTGAGCCTTGTTATAGACGTAACATACGCATACATTAAATCATTACTTGTATTATGTTCCAACCCAAGAGCATGACCAAGCTCATGAGTGGCAACATTTTGTTTCTCAGCAGAACTCAACTGGTTCATTCGATATTGATTGAATGTCATCCTACCTGATGGATAGGTTAGAGCAGCATAGTTATCTATATCGTAATAATCGGACAAAGTAACATCTTCAATAGTTGATGCATAGTCCGGTCTAATAATGCCAAATTTATAATTTTCCCAGGTATTTACCCCGGCATTAAATGAAGTTTGATAAGCTGTACTTCCTCCCCATTCTAGGTGCTTAGTAGAATCAACTAAATCCCACGACAATAAGGATGTGGTAGCAGCAGAGGCTTGCAAAGAAAAAAACAATGAACTGTGTAATGATAAAATAGTAAGTGCAGCAATTGTAACGATTTTTTTTAGTCATAACTTTATGGATATTCCCCTTCTTCATTCTATATCCTCCCTAAATTTTAATATAATTTTAAAACAAATTGATAAAATTCCATTCCTCTAATTTTCTATAAAAGGACACCTCCTTTTATGATGTGCTCCCCATTAAGATGCATGAGGTTTGCACACAGCCCTTTGAGTCCCTCTATTCATTAGACACTCACTGTTGCAGTTCTAAGGTGAAAGGAGAGAACTAAATCGCCCCATGCCCCAAACTATAGCAACAAACCCTCTTTATGTCATTGACTATAAAACTATGAAAATTCCAAAATTTATAATATGTTTATGTATCCTTTTTTATGCTCTATCGTCCATATGAACGAATCCAGGTAGTTCCATCCAAGCTTGATGCAACAAGTTTTTTATAATAATTTGACCTTAAAAGAGTACTCGTACTTTGGGTTATAGTCAGTAATCTTTAAAAATATTAATTCAGAAAAATCTGAGTGTTCTTTCAGTGATTTGTGGATTTGGTAAGTCCAAATCGTCGGTTCACCAGATATTTTTCATAACTAAACTCTCGTATATTCAACTCATCAAGTTATAAGAAACCGATTTTTTCAGAAAATACCTCCATCCTGTTAACTTCGTATCCGAAATACCTAAGTTTTTTCACTCATCACAGGTGACCCTAGTAGGGGATAAAATGATTGTTTGAAAAGGATATGTTTTAATCTATACAAACACCAAGATTAGAATAGATATCCTCATGCACTTTCATATTTCCCAAAAATACACATGGCACCCTAAAATAAGTACCATCTAAGGAGGGATGTATGATGGAAAGTGAGGAAACTTTGCAACAGCGATTGGAGAACAATCGACAACGACTCTATGATTTGCAAGCAAAATATGGACTAAGCCATATTGATGTACTCAGGCAATCTATGGTTTTGGACGAGCTGATCAATCAATATAATCGGATATACTATGCACAATTAAAAAAGCCGATTGCTTGAAAGCAATCGACTGGGCGAGAAACTTGTGGTGGGTCACTCGCCCTTTTATTGTAACATACATGCCAAATCATCTGATTGCCAGCTTTATCGTTTATTTTTCAGTTCATTCATACAGAAGATACAGATCCAAGCACTTTTAAAATATGTAAGATGTTGAAGCTCGCCACATAAAATACAGGCCTCCCCCACGCATCGTCGCATAATCAAGCCACTCTCCGTCATCCAAAATTCCATGGCTGTATGCTTGCCAATCCCAAGACGCCTCCTTATATCTACGGGGATGACAATCCGACCTAAGCTATCCAAGTCCCTGACCATTCCTACGCGATCCAAGAAAAAACCTCCTTATTCAAAAGACTCAATACACCCAAAATAGGCATACATGCTTTGGATAAGGAAATATTTATCATCACATGGCGTGAATTGGAAAAGAAACGGTACCTGCTGAAGAAGTTACATCGGCAGTAGTATGGGCTTCGTAATAATCAGATAATGTAACCTCTTCAACAGGAGATACACGGTTTGGTCTAATAATACCAATTTATAATTTCGCTCAGTTCGCCATTCTTAATGTAAATTGAAAAACCTCGAAAATAAACGGCGTACCCGCAATTACAAGAGCTTCTTCCAATTCAACAGTCAATGTGGTACTACTTATCTGGTACAACCTGCTTTCCTGCAGTACCCCATTAATATACAAATCCGTGTAGCTGTTCGCACCCAATTCTGGAAGCTGACTTGCCAACTGTCCATCATCATTCGTAAACTGGGAAATAGGGATTTCAACCGTACCCGTCAGATCTGAATCGGCAAAATAGAAATATCGCTGTACCTCAGGCACAACCGTGATCCCATCCAAATTAAGCGGTGGTCCCTGCTCTCCCTGTGGCCCAGCCTCTCCTTGCAAGCCTTGAATCCCTGGAACCCCCTGAAGACCCTGTTCACCTTGGGGGCCTATGGCGCCCGCCTGGCCCTGGGGTCCGGCACTACCCGGAATGCCCTGTGGCCCAGCCGGACCTTGTATGCCTTGATGCCCAGCATTACCATCGGTCCCCCTTAATCCATGCACCCCTTGAACTGCTCCTCCTGAATTGCCTTGAGGCTCCTGTTCGCCGCCTCGCAGTCTTCGTTGACCTTTGAATTTCATAAAACAGATTTTTTTATTTGATAAACCTGAGGGCACCCGCTCAGCGTGCAAATGATGTCTATAAGCGCATATTCTCTCTCTTCTTCTACCCTGTCTATAAATACGTTTATTTCCCTTTTTGTTACGAATGCAGCTCGTTCCTGTACGATAAATGGGCATAAAACGGAACGCTCCCATCTTTTGATCTCTTTCCTTCTTTTTTTTCCTTGCCACCTGGGTCAAGCGATATCTTTTACGCAACAATAAATTTCCCAATACTGACACCTCCATAATTAAGTACAGTTTCATTATCTTATGGAATCTAAACGAACCTGATTGGACAGATGACCTCCTTAAATTTTTTTCCAAAAAAATAAATTTTTAATGCTCACTTCCATTTCGCCGTTACATTATTTTTTCTTTCTGAATTTACTGAAAGTGGGACTGAATCCCCTGTAATTTTTCAAAAAAATAAATTCCCCCAATTTTAGAATGGAGGTACCAACATGCCCGTTATTAAACCTGTTTATACCGCCGTTGCAACTGCACCGGTCGCAAGCGGAGGCGTAGTCACCACTACTGTAAGCCCAGCTATTACAAATTTTTTCTCAGCTGTAACTGCTGGTGATATTGCCGGAGGTGTTACAACACTTCTCGCCGCAAGCTTTGTTGATGATGCTGATGCTCCAGTCGTCGCTTTACCTGTCCTTAGCGCAGACGATTATTACAATGTATTTGTGAATGGTGTTTTGCAGCAGGCTACTTTATCCACTTTGACACCCGCCAGTCTAGTTTTGGCGACCACTGATATTGCCGTAGGTGTTCCTGTCACCCTTGCTGTAGCCAGCTTTGGGAATACGGTCTCATCCATTACGACTCAGCCAGCCATTTCGGCACCAACGGTTACGATCAGCACTTAATCAATTTTTTAAATAAAATGGATTCAGAACCATTTTCTCACATGATATACGTTAGCCTGGAGATTCTCAGTCTCGTAAACTGTGAATCTCCAGGTTTCAATAACTGGAGGTGAGATATACTTATGCCAATTATTCCTCCGTTTCAGGGATCAAAAAAATTTGTCTCCAACATTTTAGAAGGCACAGGAACAGGAGCCTCCTTTTCAATTGCGGCTATAAACTTTATTGATGATGCAGGATTGACAATAACTTCATTTCCAACAACGTTCAACTACTATCTTCTCTATATTAACGGTGTACTCCAATTAGATAATTCATCCTCCGTTTCAGCAACTGCGATTAACCTTCCGGATGGAGATACACTTGATCCGTCTGTACCGATCATGATTGAATTCATTATCAGGTAAATTTCGATGTTCATAGAAGGGAGTGGTACATCCATGAGTCCAACAATTCAACCGATATACAACTTATCAGGCGTTTCACCAACACTGAACTCAATGACTGACAAGTTACAAACGGCTGAAGCAAGTCCTCAGTTCAACTACGCTTCCAATTATGGTATTTCTCAGTTGAGGGATATTGTCACCACAAACGGCGGAGGAAATGTGCAAAATTCAGCAGAAACGTATCAACTGAGTACATCAGCAGCTTCCAATGATCGTGCAGAGCTCCAAACAGCGGAACGCGGACAATTTCTTAACGGGGCGGCATTTGAATCCGGTATTAATGTACAAGTTCCCAGCCCCCCCACAGGAACTCAGCGGGCTGAATGGGGATATAGCGACAATACAAATGGGGCTTATTTTGGACAAGATAGCAGCGGCGTATATGTGGCTCTGTTACAAAATGGAGTAGAGACGTTGAAGGTTTATCAATCCTCATGGAATATTGATACGATGGATGGAACCGGTTCTAGTCGGGTGACCCTGGACACAACTGACGGCTATCTTTACCAGGTTCGCTACAACTATACCTACGGACAAGTAGAATTCCGTATCGTTGCAATCAATCCTCAGCTGTTTCAGCAAGCCGTTACAGTGCATCGCTTCACTCCGTCAAGCGCTGCACTACTGAAGGACGCTAACCAGAATATCAGGGCAACCGTTCTCAACGGCACATCCGGGGGAGCCTTCAGCATCAATGTAGGCGGAAGGTATTTTACCAACCTGGGTTCCATCTTTAAGACCTCCCGAATCACATCAGAAACCCGGATCAATGCCACGATATCAAGTACTGCCTTCACTCCTACAGTGAGCTTCCGAAGAAAACTCTTTTTTCCAGACAACAGCACCCAGGTAAACTCTATAAATTTGGGGGCTGCCAGCTTTGATATATTGGCTTCGGCCGATCTCCAATGGGAAGTCCGGGTTAATTCAGTCCTCACTGGCGCATCCTTCGGAGCAGTGAGCGGGACTCCCTCTTCCGAGAGCTCCTTGCAGTCGGATATCTTGGCAACGGCTATGAATACGTCTCAAGGAGTTCGGGTTTTGGGGGGCCTGTCACTTGCAGGAACGATAGAGGGTGTCACCAATGTACAAGTTCCTTTTACACTTCCCGGAAACGGTAATTTAACTCTGGCCTTGCGAACATTGAACAATGTCAGCGGTAATGCGAGCGTGACCCTACGCTTGGAAGAGTTTTGGTAATCAGACGGATCTGTTGATAACTACAATTTGCATCATGTATAGGAGGATGGCCCATATAAGAGGTGTTATATTGCACTTTTACGGACTTGACTGGCAAATACACTTCGACATCTGTGTCAAAGCGTACTTGTCGGTCAATTCCGGCTTCAAAAAAGTCAGATATACGATTCTTTTTAGTGATCTGTACGTACCTCTCATTCTTCACTCCGCCCGTTCAGCCACTTGAACCAGTGGAGCAAATGACTGAATCGGTATTCATGCTGCGAAGCGTAGGTCCACACCTCTGGCTCTTCACCGGGCTCCTTCCAGACCAGCATGGAAAAGTGGCCTTCCTCCTCATTGGCGACTGACAGCAGCGAAAGACGATCATCCCCAAATCGGTATGGGGCCGATTCCACCCAATAATTCCGCATGTCGCTGATCCAGCTGCGAAACCGCTCTGTGCTTGAGATCCGTAGCACGTCATCCGGCAAGAGCATATGCTCTCCCATGTCCTGCCAGTACCCGGCATAACGGTAGCGTGCTTCCAGCATCGGACTGAGCGGCCGGGCTTTGCCGGGAGCCAGCGTGGGCATACACGTGACGGGAACGACCGGACCGATGCTCTGGATAGCATAAGAGCGGGCCTCCCCCTCACTCAAGCCGAGATACATAGCCTCCGCGAGAAAAGCGTTCCGTCTTACATCAAACTGATGCTGATACTGTGACATTTCATTTTGTAGCTCCAAAACCATACCCTGTACTGCATCTGTTCCGATCATTCCCAAGCACCTCTCATTCCAAAATATAGTCGTGCAGCTTGCGCTGTGCCCGATATTCAGCCCAATTGAACGCTGGCCATGCCGTTTCTTCCCTCGTCATGCTCATCAGACGACCTTGTAGAAACTCATCCATCGCTCCGTGTTCCTTACGGCTAAATTCAATCAGCAGCGGAATAGCATCCGCCGATAGCCCACTCAAATATTCCTTATCGATCACCGAGGTAGTGCGATACCGTTCGAGATTATTTTCAGCAATCCGTACATCAATGCCCACATAATTCACGACGAGATACGCCACCAAAGCGAGTACAACATAATATTTTGCCAGCGGAAGCTGACGGACATGAATGCGCACTGCTGCGATGAGTAGCAGCAAGCCCAGAAAAATCATAAACGCGTGTACCAGATAACGGGTGTACGTATATCCGTAGGCCTCTTCGTACATGACCAGCCGGGTATAGCCTGAATACAGCATCACACCCGAGCAGCCCACGAGTACATACAGCAGGCCGTTGTTCATTTTTTGCAATATATTTGAGCCGAATTCGGTCCACTTTAGCACACTGATCATCAGGACAAAGTTGATGCCTGTCACCATAACCAGCTCCCCGAAGCCCCTTCTCGCATATTCTGCATACGAGGTTCCTTCCGGCAAGGCACCTTCCCATGCACCAAACAGATATCCGAACTGCAATACGACGAATACAACATACACCAGATTCATAACAATCAGCACCGTAGCGGTAATCACAGGATCAAACTTGATCGCGACCGACTCGTGGTAAGGCACTGCTGATTTGTTAATCATCACTGAAGAGTGACCATCATACTCGGTGGTTTGACCATTCTTGCGCTCGTCTAACCCATGCCATGACTGAACCTCTCTCTCCGTATTACGCGGAGCAGGCTGTACAAATCCCCACAAATAGCAGAAGAAACAGAAGGTAAAAAAACAGGTCCAGATTAGCCGCAGCATTCCGCTACCAAATGACAGCGTGCCGATCCATGAAGGTATACCCGATAACAGTTCCTCGAACAGCCCATCCGCTGATGCCAGCAGAGATATAATGATGAACAGCAGTGGCAGGGCGATCAGCAAACCAACCATCACTTTCCCCAATACACGCTTGCGCTCATCCTTTACATTCCGAAAGGCTGCTGTCTTGAACATCCGAAACGGAGTCACGACATGCCGAAGATTTTGATAAAACAAATGGCTTAACGCCTGACCAATGATACCGGGTTCCGACCAGCTATGCCTCTTCTCCCCGAGCAGCATCACCATATGTACACTAATCAGAGCAGGTATAGCCAATGCATTTAACACATATAGGACCGGATTATCGAACAGCGCATATGTCAGCGACAGCAGCACAATCACGGCAAACAGCAATTTCCCCATCCATAAGTCAAGCCGGATACGATCCCGGTTATAGACATACATATAGGTGTAGAACAGAATGACAAAAATCGGCAGAGACACGCCCAGCGCATGCCCGTAAAACAGATATTGATGAACCAGCGCCAACACAATCGCAGCAGCAAAGGCGGACAGGAACGACGGTTTCGGCAAAGACGTTCCACTCAACTTGTCATGCATGGTAAATACCTCCACAAATATGCTTTATAACCCTTATTGTAGATGATAAAATAAGAAGATAAAGAGAAATTAATCGACGTAAAATTTCCTATTTTATATAAACGACTGCACTTTAATCATCCATAGGGGAAACGGAGCAACCATTTATGAAACTTCATGCCCAATTTTTACGGCTTCACTCGCACACCGCTGACGACAGGGATGAGAACCATACAATAGAGACTACGCTGGATGAGCTGGCGGTTATTTTTGACTGCACCCACCGCAATGCCTTGATGATCATTCAGAAAATGGAAAAGCATGACTGGATACAGTGGACTCCCCGCCGAGGCAGGGGCCGCCGCTCCAGCCTGCACTTCCTGATTCAGCCGGAGGACATTGCGGTGCAGTCCATGATGCAGGCCATCGACCGCCACGACATCAAACGCGCATTGGATGAAATCCGGACCCATTCGCGTTCATCCACGATGCAGGAGCATTTGCAAGGCTGGCTGCTGAACTACTTCGGGCATCACGCAGAGGTTCGCAGCGATCAGCAGCAGATTGATACGTTGCGTCTGCCCATTCGCCAGCAGCTATACACGCTGGACCCGCTATATATGAACTGGCTCGCGGAGTCCTTCGTATCCAGCCACGTCTTTGACGGGCTGGCCCGCCGGGCGAACGAGAGCGGTGAGATATTACCGGGACTGGCGCACGCTTGGGAGGTGGACGCTACCCGTACGCAATGGACCTTTTTCTTGCGTAAGGAAGTACTGTTCCATAACGGCAAAATACTGACCGCCGAGGATGTGGTTTATACCTTTGAGCGGCTGAGCCGTGCGCCGGGACGGAGGCTGTACCATTTTATCGTTCGGCAAATCGAGCACGTACAGGCGCTAAGTCCGACGATGGTACGCTTCGAGCTGAAGGAGCCGAATGAGCTGTTTCTGTCCTTCCTGTGTACCAGTCGTGCCGCCATCGTGCCTCGTGAGCTGAATCAGGCGGGTGAAGCGGCCTTTGGCATCCGCCCTGTGGGCACAGGGGCTTTCAAGGTCACGGAGATGAACGAGAGCTTATGCATACTGGAGGCATTCGCTCCTTATTTTCAAGGCCGCGCCCATCTCGACCGGGTGGAAATTGTTCAGCTCCCGTGGGCGGCCAAGCCGGAATCGGCGGCGGATACCGCAGATACAGCTTCGCCCTTTCATATCATCCACAATCCCGTATTGGCCGGGAACACGGATACTGCATGGAGTCAGATTCACTCGGCAGCTTCGGTGCGTAAATTTATTACATGCAATACACACAAGGACGGGCCGTTACGTAACCCAGAAGTACGTGCCCGTATCGTGGCGTGTCTGGATCATCGCAGCCTCCCTCCGATGGTGGATGCATCCGACGACTCGTATGAACCCCCGGCAACGTTGCAAATTGCGACCATTCCCGAGTATAGAGCCGATGCGGACCGGGTCGCGGCCCAGTTGGAATCGTGCGGATATACTTGTAATATCGTGGCTGCATCCATGAATGAATTCAAAAGCTCCTCCATCCGTATGGAATCAGACCTGATCATCTTTTCTCTGTTTCGTGACCGTGATGAGCAATTGCGCCTGTTCGATCTGTATCTCAATGTATCCGGGCATGTCGAGCCGCATAGCCGCGTTGATATCGAAAGACTGCTGCGCGATATTACACGGGAAGCGGATCATACGATCAGGGCGCGTCAATTCGAGCATATCGAAGCCCGGCTTATTCATGAGCACCAGCTCCATATTTTATATGAAAAGCCCGTCCAGACAGCATATCTCCCTTCTGTGCGCGGCGTTTCCTTCAACAGCCAGGGGTGGGTGGATCTGCGTCATGTCTGGTTCCCGCCTGCTCAACCGCAAATATCCAAGCCTTAATGGAAAAGACTTCATTCGCGAGTGTTCCGCCACAATAAAAAAGGTATCCTCTTTTACAAGAGAATACCTTTCATGTGCTACCCAGCCTAATTTAAGCAGAAGTATCCCGGGATGAAAATGACCAGCCACCCATCCCATGACTGTGAGCTCCGCTAGGATCCTCTACAGGGGGAGCAATGGGTGAAGAATTCAGTATGATAAAAAAATTAAACGCGAGCAGAAAAAAAATGATCTTTTTTATCATTAAAGTGATCTACCTCTCTAAGTAAATTTTTATATTCCTCCGTCTCCTCAGGCGAGGCAGTATGCCGGAATTTCTCAAATAAACCTACACATTTAATCGTTACAGGATTACCATTCAGCACCACGGAATAGGACAGGCTTTCCAACAGAAATTTCATACCTTTCGCATAACGCTTATTATCGAGATCGTAGCAAGCCAGCTCTGCCAGGAATCGTGCATAGAGATCCGCTGACACTTGCTCCGTATAGGTGCCTACCTTGGTATGGTGATCCGCAAATGCAGCAATCTGTTTCTCGAAACGTTGCAATACGTCGTCCACATTAAATTCATAACGGTTTGCGGCCAGCATGATTTTGAACAATCCCATCAGAATCTCGCCTTCGTTTCTTTCCAGATAGGCCACATACTGTGGAATGACGTCCAGTTTACCGGACATAAGCTGATACAGATATCCGTTAGCCTCAGCCCAGTTGCTACACTGTTCCTTCAAGCGGCGTGCTTCTTCCGTATCCTCCTGCACCCAGCTTAGATCAGCGTACAGGGAGACATATTCCAAAGCCTTTTCGTAATCCCCTCGTTCGTCACAAATACCTGCACGCAGCACGTAAGAGTATACAATATACATAAACAAAGGACCCTTTGTTTGCTTGTCACGCTCTGTTTTTCTTGTTTTTCCATATTTTTGATCATACTGTACTTTAGCCCTGCGACACATTTTATCAGCTAACGCGTCTACTTTATCCCACCGACGCAGCGAAACATAAGTATTGGCCAAATCTTTTAATGCATCCAGTTGATCCACTTCACCCAATCGATCTACAAAGCTTTCAAAGTGTGTGGCGGCCCACAAATTTTCATCCTGATCATCACCGACAGCGATTGTAAATAACCGATACTGGCAGAGAGCCAGACGCTCGGAATGCTGATACTTCTCACTTTCCGAGACATTTTTATAGATGATAGCCGCTGCCGCAAACTTGCCTTTTCTGAACAATTCTTCTGCCGTCTCAAACAAGGCCGGAGCGTAAATCAGATAGTCCATCATAAATTCCACGACTTGTTCAATACAGTCCAGCTTATTCAGCTCTGCACAACGATACAAAAATGGGCGAACCCGTCGCCAATTTGGTGCTGAATTCCGTATAAATTCTTCAATGTACAGCTCATAGAGACTTCCCTCTTCAAGCCCCATGCCTGCCGCAATCCGATCCAATAGCAACATCGCAATCGGCCGATTACCGTTGATAATGGCACTGATCGTGCCCGCATTAATACCCGTGTTCTCCCCAAACTTACTAATCGTGATTCCTTCACGTCTGATATACTGCTCCAGCTCTGCACGAATCGTGGTTGTTTCCTTCAAATCAGGCACCCCCAGGGATTACTTGTATGTTTTCAATTCAAAAAAAGAAAATTCCCGTGAATATTCCCTTTATTATACAAAACAAAACCCACTTCGCCAACTGCATAAATTCGTTTACTTAAAATTTATTTGGACAGAGTCAACCGTTTCTTGAAATCACATGAATCACAAGCTTAGCGATGTGGATTGCTCACGTAGTTCTTAGAGTAAGGTCCCCTGCTCCCTCTTACGCGCCCCTTACAACAGTTAATTGCAATAAAGCACAACAATGATTACTATTCTAAAATATAAAAAACTAAAAACATATAGTTCATAGTATTTATTTCATAGATGTATAAATATGAATAATAAGTTGCGTATTTACAAACTATTCAAAACCAATCCCCAAATTGGGGCTACTACCGACAGATTTGGTAATTTCCTAGTTTGCGTATACTATATGGAGAGTGAATTGAAAAACACTTATCTTACCATAGGTCAATATAGCTATAATCCGGTGTATTATGGAACGAAGGAAAGGATATGACAAATCAAATGGACAATACCCTTACAACAGAACAGCAAATTGCAGCATGGATGGTCGAGCAAATTCGGGAAGTGGGAACCTTGAAACAAGAAGACGCGATTGCATATGTACGCTCTGAGTATGGAGAGCAGTATGTGTTTATAAGTGAGCACGGTCATGTATCTCTCGAAAAGGAAATCAAAAAAGCGTTTCGCAAGCTTCATGGCGGTAAAATCGCCTGGGATCGTGACGGATTCCTCTGGGCCTGGACGTAACAAGCAAAAGCATCTGCCATAGGCAGGTGTTTTTTTGATAATTTATATATATTTTTTCTGGAGTTGGCTGATTTGCCCCTTCACAAAATGCCGAAGGGTTGCAGGCTCTACGATTTCAACCCGGCCAATCCAATCCATTGCATCACGACAGGCCGCTTCATAACTGTACATGTTTACGGTCAGAAGCAAATGGCTTCCTTCCTGTGCGGACTGGAGAATTTCCAGTTTTTTCGCTACGATTCCAGCTTGCGCCTCATTCGTCCGGATCACAACCGGGTAGTATTCTTTCTCTCTGCACAACTCCTTAAATGTTGTTTCTTGCTTCGTCCAGTGATTTTCCAGCGAAAAATCCACAGGAACCTCAAAGAACTCCGCAGACGGCTTAACCTTAACCGCCATGATTCGCCCGCACTTAAAGGTCCGAATCTCCTGCCCAGCTTCACAAAAGGCAATGAGATACCAATCTCCCTTTTTCACCACAAGTCCATAGGGATGTACATGCCGTGAAGAACAGACTCCGTCCGCTCTACGGTACTGAATGGTTATTTTATAAGACCCCCATACCGCAGCTCTCACGACCTCAAGGCAGGGAATCGCTACGCGCTCCGTCCACCAGGGCGTATCATCAAAATAAAACCGCGCTTTGGCCTTCCGAATATCTGACTGATAAGAGTCCGGCATTGTCTGTTCCAGTTTGAGCAGTGCATTTTTTAGCTTCAAGCCCGATTCCGTTGGCCCGCCTGTATAAATGCCCATACCCGTTAAGTACAACTGAATGACATCACCGCCATTTAACTGTTTAAGGTTCGCCGTATAGCCCTCCATCAAGTAAATTCCGCCCTTTGGGCCCGTTGCAGTAACAATCGGAACCCCGGCTTCAGCCAAAAGGTCGATATCCCTGTAGATTGAGCGTACAGAGGTTTCCAGTGCGGATGCCAATTCCTTGGCCTTCATTCTTCCTCTGGATTCGATACATAATAAAATCGCAATCAAACGATGCAGTCTCACAATCATACCTCCACCATAGATGGTTAATCCGAATTGAACAGATAGTACATAGATTGTTGACACCCCGTTGGCAAAAATAGGAGCGTATCATAGAAGTAAAGGGGTGTAATAGATAATGAATATTGGAATATTGGGGACGGGATTCGGTTCGTATCATGCGTCACTTTTAAACAACCATGCCCAGGTGAACAGAATCGTCGTATACGGAAGAAATGAAACCAAACTGCACAAGCTGAAAAAGGAGCTGAACGTAGAGGTTACACAAAATATAGAGGATATTCTGCTTGATCCATTCGTAGACATCGTCGATATATGCCTGCCCTCTCATACACACAGGTCACATGCCGTTGATGCGTTGAAGCACGGAAAGCATGTATTTTGTGAAACACCGGTTTGCCTTAATCTCGAAGACGCTCTCCTTATACAACAGGCTGAGCAGCAATATGGTAAAAAGGTTCTCGTCAACCAGTTCATTAAGTTTGATCCTGCCTATACCTTTCTTTATGAGGCTCACCGTCAACAAAAATACGGGAAGCTCATTTCCTTGTCCTTGAAAAGAGAAACGCCTCCCCTATGGGGGAACCTTGGGCTAAGCTCCATCCCTACTCAGTTCATGATTCATGAGCTGGATTTACTCACATGGCTGTTGGGACCCAGTGACCCGTGTACAGTCTGGGGTACAGAGGTGGTCAATCCTGAGCAGGCGCAGGTTCGGGCCTATTTTCAGCATCAGGATACGTTCACAGAAGTCATCGCTTCTTCCCATATGCCAGGAGGTTACCCGTTCACGGTGGCCTATGAAGCTTATTTTGAAAAGGCCAAGCTGGTATTTCATGAAAGCGACGAAAACGATCTTATACCCACCGCATTATATGAGTATACCGCATCAGGGCAGCAAAAAATCAACCTCGAATCTGTCAATCCATACGAAAAAAGTTTAGAACATGCACTTGAATGCTTTGGTGGGCATTCAGAATGCCAGATTCCACTGGAGTCAGCAGTACAATCGTTGGAACTGGCTATTCAGATTCAAAATAGACTGGGGCAGGCTCAGCGTTAGCCGGTTGCCCCTGTCACCTGTCCTGATTCCTGTTCCTGCTACGGAGATCAGCCTCCCTTCCTTACAGGGAGGCTGTGGCTGTATCCGTAGGCAAGGAAACCTCGTCCGCATAGTTCGTGGCCATAATTTTTGCTACTCCCGCAGGGTCAGTGGTCTGACCCAACGCCCACATCATTTTAGTCACAAGTGCCTCCGTCGTCATGTCATAACCCGGAATAACACCCTTTTCCAGCACCTTCTGCCCCACCTCGTAAATCGTCAGATCGCCGCCCTCATAAGGACATTGAGTGGTCACGACGATACTCATGCCATCCTTCATTAATTCCTCAATTTTGCTGATCAGGCTTCTTTCCTTGAAGGGCACGCCACCCATGCCAAAGCCCTCAATCACGATCCCTTTATAGCCCAAACCCTGAATGGCATCGAAAATCGCCGGATTCGTACCCGGAATCAGTCTGAGCAGAAATACCTCCGAAGCATACACGTCATTGTACGGATGGAGAACTGTACCGCGATTCGCAAATACGCCCTCTGTATAGACCACCTTCCCGTCTTCCACGAGGCCGATATACGGATAGTTAATACTCTCAAAAGCGTTATAGCTGCGCGTTCTGATTTTGGAGCTGCGGCTGCCGTTGATGATTTTGCCGTTAAATACGACAAATACTCCCGCTACCTCGCCACATGCGGTCAGGAACGAGTCGATTACATTTTTTTTGGAATCACTGTGCTCAGCCAGAATGGACACCTGCGACCCCGTCACCACGACTGGCTTGTCTACGGTTCCCAACATGAAGCTCAAAGCCGAAGCCGTATAAGCCATCGTATCCGTGCCATGGGCAATGACGATGCCGTCGTACTGATCGAGGGAACGATGTACCATTCGGGCGATGGAGGCCCAATCCTCCGGTTGTGTGTTCGTGCTATCAATGCTCATCAGATTATGGGCATCAATTTCACAGATTTCCTTCAACTCTGGAATTTCCGCCAAAATATTTTCAGCCGATTGGGTCGGCGTCAGGCCGTTTTCCTGATAGGAGGAAGAAATCGTCCCTCCTGTATTAATGAATAGAACCTTTTTCATGTACCCTTGTTCCTTCCCGATTACATCTTCACTTTATTGTTCTTAGAATTTATCATGAATAAGTGTGAGAAGCTACTTTGCTAAGGAAAAGAATGAATGAAGAATGGTGCGTTCATAAATCTGGAGCTGCAATTCTACATGTCTAGTTTCCAATCATGATCGAACTAACTTTGATCCGAAAAGGGGAAATAGATTATAGGGCAATATTTTGACTAATCTTTTTCGATAAAAAACAAAAGAGCCAAGTGCAAAATACACTTGTCCCTTTTATTCGGAGAAACGGTATTTAGTTAAGTGAATCCACCAGCGTCTTCAATTGCGGATTGAGCTTCAGCGCATTCAGGATGATTTGCAGAGCTTCTGCACGTGTGGAGTTGCTCTTGGGATCAAACTTTCCATCTGCTCTACCGCTGATGATACCTGCTTGTGCTTCAGCTTTGATCTCGTTTGCTGCATAAGAACCCTTCAAGTCATCGAAATTGCCTTTGGTGGTGTCCTTCGATACGTTGTTAAGGTTTAAGATGCGGGATAAAAGAACAACCATTTCCTCCCGGGTGATCGTGTTATCTGGCTTGAACGTACCGTCCTCATATCCGCTGATGACCCCAGCCTCTACAAGTTTCTTGATTGCGTCTTTTGCCCAGTGGCTGCCAACGTCCTTCAATGCGACACTCGTATTGTTGCCACCTTTGATATCGAACACGCTACTCAGAATCACTGCAAATTCAGCGCGTGTAATCTTACCATCCGGCTTGAACTTACCATCGTTGTAACCTTCAATCACATGCAGCTTTACGAAAGTATCGATAGTCTTTTCAGCCCAGTGCCCTTTAGTGTCCGAAAGAGTTAATGTAACCGGAGTTTTTTTAGCTTCCTGAATCCGAGTCTCAATGTTCTTAATAACATTGACGTCACCCTTCACTACATCTGACTTGAACACATCCTTTGCAGGATCAGGTGTCGGAGCCGGTACAGGTGCAGGAGCCGGTACAGGTGCAGGAGTCAGATTAGTGTCAGTTGTAGTAGAACTACCACCACGGCTAGAAGAACGTTTGTCGATCGTAATGACCTTCGTTCCCACAACACCTGATCCATCACGAGCAACTGCCTGAATTGTAATAGTACCAGCTTGAGTGGCAACAAGTACACCATCAGCATTGATCGTTGCTTCCCCTGTACCAGGAATTACCGACCAGCTAAAGGTTTTATCCGTTGCATTGTCAGGAGTTACATTTGCCTTAAATTGAAGAGAGTCTCCAACGGACATTGTTCCACTAGCGCCGGACACTGTGATAGCAGTAACCAACCGGGGAGCCCGTGTGACATTGACCGTATAGCTTTTCGTCGTTCCATCCTGTGCAGTCACTACAAAGCTAATGATATTTGACCCCACACTTAGACTAATCGGATTGTTAACCGGAGTCCCATTGAGCTGTAAAGCAGCCGTCGCGTGGCTATCAGTAGTTGTATACGTAGCTGTCGTGACCGAAACATCGTTAGGCACAGTTGCAGTATAGGCGTACACACTTTCACTTACCGTTTGATCGAGCGTAATGCCGCTTAAATTCAGCGAGCTTAAGGCAGCATGATTTGAACCAGCTCGTGTAACAGTTACCTCATAGCTTTTCGTCGTTCCATCCTGTGCAGTCACTACAATGCTAATGACATTAGATCCCACACTTAGATTAATCGGATTGTTAACTGGAGCCCCATTAAGCTGTAAAGCCGCTGTCGCGTGGCTATCAGTAGTTGTATACGTAGCTGTCGTGACCGAAACATCGTTAGGCACAGTTGCAGTATAGGCGTACACACTTCCAGTTACCGTTTGATCGAGCGTAATGCCGCTTAAATTCAGCGAGCTTAGTGTGGCATCCGAATAAACAGGAGGGTTCTGGCTACCAGCCATAGCCGTAGAAACCATGAAGGTACCGACCATAAAGGGACCATTGCTTAAAGCTATAGTCTGAATTACCTTATTATCGGATGTTCTGATTACGCTCATGTTGCTGCTGCTATAATTGACCGTAAAGGCTTTACTGCCATCAGCCGAAATACCGACCACATAGGGATTAGAACCAACCGCTACGGTGCTTTCCACTGTATTACTAGCGGTATTGATTACTGAAACAGTTCCAGAGCCACTATTAGCCACGTAAACCCTGCTCCCGTCGGGAGACACCTCAGTAGCCGATGGGTTGCTGCCCACAGGGACAGTTGCTTCCACCGTGTTGTCCACAACGTTGATGACAGAAACTGTATTGTTCCCTTGATTAGCTACATAAATCTTGGTACCCGCAGGATTAACCGAAAGACCATACGGGCGGGCTCCCGCCGTAATTTGACTGGTAATCGTATCGTTGGTAAAATCCACGACTGCTACTTTGTTAGCGCCAGACTGAGTCAGATAAAGCTTTTGGCCTGCCACTACCATGGCTACAGGACTTGATAATACACTTATTGTACCCGTAACTGTAAGCGTTGCTGTATTGATTACTGACAGTGTGTTGCTGCTCATATTAGCTACATAAGCTTTGCTGCCATCCGAGTTAAAGGCTACTCCGTGAGGTTGTGAGCCCACTGTTATTGTGCCGACCACCGTATCAGTAGCCGGATTAATCACCGAAACAGTTCCACTCGTTCTGTTGGTCACAAGAACCTGCGTACCGTTCGGGTTGAACGCTGCGCTATTGGGCTGACTCCCAACCGTAATTTTGCCCAATTCCACCGTACCGCTTTCCAAATCCACCACATCAACCTTGCCAGTATTGTAGCTTGTAATATAGGCTTTCTTTAATATGTCAGTAGTAGCCGCAGAAGCGGCATTAAAATTACCTAACAAAGTTGAAATCATACATAGAATAGCTATCACTGCCACAAACTTCATTTTTTCTTTTCTAAACATTTTGTTCCCCCCTGATCGTTTCGCAGAATGAATTTTAAAGCGTTGAATCTAAACAAGTCTAAAAAAAGCAAAAAGAGAACCCATAAGAGACCGACTATTTTCCCCTATGCCTAACGTCCCCTTCTGGTCTTTCCGTTGCAGGATCTCTGCTTGCTAACATCTGATTCATGTATCGGCTGAACAATAGCGTCTTCATTGCGGAATGGGGATGCCCCCGCTTTCCACATTTGATAGTTTCCATAATCTTATATATATTTCTAGTGCTATCTACTGTCGCAACTTACGTGTTTCTGCTCGTCCTGATTATATATCGTGATTGAAACGCTCGATTTGCCAGAACTCCCAACAGTATCGCTTGATTCACTCGCCCCATATTGCCTCCCCCCATTGCAACATTCTATCAAACTGTTCTCACAAAATTCTCACAAAACCACGAATAATGTCGAAAAAAAAGAGACTATTCCCTAATAGACTCTTCAACTGGGAATAATCACTTTCTTATTAATCCAGTATTCAGTTTTCGGTAAAAACGGTCGGACAAGATTACTCCAAATACGACGCCTTCTGGCTTCTCAGCTCCTGCGGCGGCTCCAGCCCCAGTTCCTTGCGATAAGAAGCCTCGAACTGCGCGTAATGCCTGACGATTTTCTCCTTGTCCCCACTGCTTGCATAGATGCTCAACAAAGTCTGATTCATCTCCTCATGCAGGGGATACATGGTCAAATACGAATCAATCTTCTGCTCCGCCTTTTTCCAATCCTCCCTGGCGAGATCCTGCTGGATCAAGCTGCGTACAAGCGATGTGTACTGTTTGCAGAATACTTCCTCCAGCGGAGATTTCCAGAAGTAATCTTTTCTATCCAGTAGCGGACCTTTGTAGAGCGAGCATACATGTTCCGCTTGCGCCGCATCCTGAAATCCTCCCACAAGAGAAAAGTCATACCGCTCATATTCCAGCACATCGTACGTTCGATCCGATGGTTCCAGCATGTATCCTTCGTTCGTTTTCTGAATCTCCATGCCGATCTCTTGCTCTTTCAACAGTTTCTTTAAACGATACATCGTGTTGTGCAAATTATGCGACGCGCGGTCCTCGCTCATATCCGGCCACAGCAATTCCGCCAATCGCCACTTGTTGAGATTCTGACCCGGATGGCAGAGGAAATAAGCGAATAACTCCTCCGTCTTGCGTGTCGGAAAGCGGATTAGCGATCCTTCCCGACTTCGGACCTCGAATCCTCCAAAGCACCGAATCGAGGCAAGCCCCACCTGCTGTTCAGCATTGCCGACAGGTCGATGCAGCTTGACCAGCCGGTTTGCGACCCGCTCGATCGCCGCGGGTGTCACAGGCTTCAAAATATAGTCGAAGGCATAAACCTTGAATGCATCCAGCGCATAATGCTTGTAAGCCGTCGTGAAGATGATTTTCGTCTGCTCCGACGCTTCGTTGATATTTTCCGCGAGTTCCAGCCCGTTCATCTTTGGCATTTCCACATCGAGGAAAGCGACATCCGGCCGAAGCTCAGACAGGCTGGCCAGCGCCTCAAGCGAGCTTGTAAAAGCACCTATGATCGTAAAGTACGGGTTTTGCCCGATGACATATTTCATTAAATTCAAAATCGGTATTTCGTCCTCCACAATGACCGCATTAAACAACCTCGCTCCTCCTCCGTTTACCCGAACCGATCTTTTCGTTATTCCTTACAGGCAAATACATCGTTATTTTAGTTCCTCTTCCCCTATCGGAGCTGATGTTTAGCGTTGCCCCTGGGAGAGAGTCCAGACGCTTGCGGATATTATGGATGCCGATGCCGCAATCCTGCAGGTCTCCTTTGGACATACGGTCCAACAGATCATCCGGTATGCCGACGCCGTCGTCTTCGACTACCACCCGGATATAACCGTCTCCCTCGTTGATCGCAAGCGTCACCTTGCCGTGTCCTTCCTTCTCGAACAAACCGTGCCGAATCGCATTCTCGACAAAAGGCTGGATGCATAAAGAAGGAATTTCCAAATGCTCTATACGGTTATCGTAGTGAAAGTCGTAGTCGAACCTCTCTCCGAAACGGGCTTTCTCAATCTCAACATACGCCTGGATTAACTCCATTTCCCGGTAGAGAGGGACGAACAGCGTGGAAGAATCCATGTCCAGGATGTAGCGCAAGTACTGACTGAGCATCGATAACAAGTACGCAGCTTTTTCCCCGTCCGTATAGCAAAATGAAATAACGCTGCTCAAGGCGTTGTAGAGAAAATGCGGTTTGATCTGCGCTTGATGGAACGCCAGCTCATTGCGAATCGCTTCTTGGAGCGATGTTTTCACAGCGATCAGGGTCTGGATTCTGGCAATGAGCGTTTCCGCCTCAAACGGCTTGGTCAAATAATCGTTCGCCCCGGCCCTGAAGCCGAGCGCGATGTCTTGCGGCGTATCCTTAACCGTTGCGAACAAAATGGGCAGATCGAGAATGGAGTAGCTGCTTCGCAGTCTCTGACACAGCTCAATGCCCGAGATCCCCGGCATCATCACATCGAGAATGACAAGATCGACTTGCGGGTACTCTTCTATTTTCTCCAATGCTTCTTTTGCTGAGAAAGCGGTGACGACATTGTAGCGATGCCGTTTCAAAATATTCAACAAGGTGTGGATATTGGAGGCTTCATCGTCAACAATCATTACGGTATGCTCGTGTCCATCCCAAATATTCAGCTCCTGATCCTTATCGGTATATCGCTGCTGCTCTTGCAACGCATATGCCGTTTCACGATTAGCCGGTACTTGGACTGCGCTTGGCAATGTAAACGTCATGCGTGTGCCTTGACCGACCTCCGACCAATCCACCCAAATTTCTCCACCCATGCGTTCGACCAACTTGCGGCTAATATACAAACCAACGCCCATTCCTGTATATCCATCCTTAGGCAGCGGCCCGTCAAGCTGCTCAAAATATTCGAAAATTACAGCATGTTTATCCTTAGGAATCCCTGTTCCAGTATCCTCGACAGAAATCGTAACAATTCCCTTGGCAACGCTCGACACCACCTTGATCGACCCTTTGTCTGTATGCTTAACGGCATTGCTGACCAGATTGTACATGATTTGACGCAGCCGATTCTCGTCCGCTTGCACCCAGACATCGGGATCGACTTGATTATCCAGTTGCACAGCTTTGCCCAAAAGCTCAAATTGCAGTACATCGAATACAATCTGTGTTACCATTCTGGCATCCACAGCGGTCGGATGCAGACTCAGTTCCCCGTGCCTCAAACGGGTAACATCGACTAAATCGTGAATGAGCATGGACAGCTTGATAGATGTATCCTTGATCAGCGAAAGATTCCGTTTTTGCTTCGGCGACAGATTTTTTTCCTCATCATCCAGTAAATAAGACGTCATATTCAGGATGCCATGCAGTGGAGTCTTGAGCTCGTGGGATGTGTTCATCAAAAACTCGTCCTTGAGCTGGTTGGAAACCGTCAATTGATAGGAAAGTAGCTCCGTCTTCTCATAAGCATTCGAGAATCGAACCACGAGCAGGATATTCATGATGATGATGAAACAAACTACTCCGAGTTTTCCCACCAGATCGGTCGAAACCATATTCTCCGAATAGAGGCTTCCGTCCACCAAAAAGATCATCATCGAAACGCTTCCGCCAATAAAAAGCATTAATTCCTTCCGATCGGATGAGCCGCCTTGGCTTTGAATGTACAGATACGCCATTCTGCCAATAATGTATAGGAAAACGATGATTAAGTAAAAAAAGAAAACGTATTTTCCCTGGATATGCACACGATAAGGCAACACGACAACCGCCGTAATATATAGGCCTAACGGAGTCAGTATCAGCTTCATCATCCGAGACGACATGAGGCGGGCTTCAACTGAACTGAAAAACAGGATGAGCACCACAGCGCCGACAAATTCGCTTAAATCCAGCAGCTTGTAAACAATATCAAAAGGGAGGCCAGGCAGTACCCTCTGTAAAATCTTTTCGCCAAAAAGTGCTTTTTCCAATAAAAGCAGCAGCAAATACAGCCCGCTGAGCCAATATGTTTTCTCTCTTCGCCCTAGCAGACAGAAGCTGAGATGATACACGCCAAACATGCCAAGAATCAAAATAATTCCGATATCGGTGCCGATCTGTATACTGTTTAGCTTCGTCACATCTTCAGCCAATCCGAATGGGATCGAGCCAGCAATACCACCGGTGACAAATACGTAGTTAGACACTTGAATTACAATGTCGATTTCTTTGGCATCCGTGTGAAAAAACGCGCTGTAGGGCGTATTTCCAGGCTGATGCTCCTTGATATCGACTGCTGGGCGCCCACTTTCGCCTTCTAACTTGCCGTTAATGAACAATCGATGGGAAAGGCGAATACTCCTTATTTTTAAACCTAAAACTTCATCCGTATCTTTAATAAGCACTTTCAACCGGTACGTACCATACCCTGTTCGGTTCATACCGCCATTCGCTGATTTTCCTTTCCACGTGCCAGGTACGGATAAATACGAGACCTCTGTACGCGTCCCTTCGCGAAAATCGGCAGGCTCCAGTAATTCATCTTCATAAAATTCCCACTCTCCATCCAGGTTGACCCATCCCTGCTTGTGGAAATCCCAATTCGACAAATCCAACACTCCCCGCTTCACAGGCGGCATGTCCTGATCCGGTATCGTTTGGGAATAAATAGCGACGAACAACACAATGGAGAGCGAAAAGATCAAGCCAATTCCGATGGCCTCACGAAATTGCCCCCTTTTGATACATAGCTCCCCCTCGGAATTCATTTCAACACTTTTCATTCTATACATTACGTACTTCACAAAAAATCACAAGACTGATTTAAGTGAAATTGGAAATAAGCGTGGGTGAGTACACAATTTATTTTACAGACTCTATGTGTACAAGCACGGATGGCTCAGTCATCTTTGAGGCTCAGCATGTAAAAGAAAAAGCAACCATCACAGAGGAAAGTCTGCGACAACTGCTTTCTGGCATTCAGGACCACATCTCCAGCCGAAACCTTTCTGAGATCAAGAAGTTCATCGACAGCTATGTAGAAAAGCTGATTGTCTACCAAGAGCATGTAGAAGTCATCTTTAAGCTACAAGTTGTGGATTTGTACGATAGAGGCGAGGGGGAGTGGATACCCCTGTCCGAAGATAACGACACATAAGCTTCTACGGATGTAATGACAGTTTTGATGTCACCCTACATAATATATCGCTAAAAATGTCGATATCACAGAGGAACTACCAGGTCCTTAAAAGATGTTTTGAAACAGTTGACAAAGCAACTACTGAATCATGGTCATATTGGAATGCAGGAGGATCTATAGTCTCTAACATCAATGGTAAGTACACAAAGATGAGCAGAGTTATTATGGGCATTGCAGAACAACCAAGTCAATTTGTTCTTGTCGCTAATCGTGATCCACTAGATTTACGAAAAGAGAATCTAGCTGTAGGAACAAAAGAAGTTATTAGTAAGGAGTCTTTTAAAGCACGACTTCAAGAGCTTGCTGCCCTACTCCCCGCACTCCCTAGAAAAGATGCAATAAAAATGCTATCTAATGACAAAAAAGATCAGGAGGCTTCAGCTGCTAATCTAAACCCTCCTGATACGGTGTACATTGAGAAAAATATTCTCACTGGGCATATTTCATTTACTGTTAAAGAAAAGAAGCGAGTACTTCTAAGTCTTAACGAACAAGATGCAACAGCCCTAATTGATATTTTTAAAGACCTCAATGTGAATATAGGCTAAACCATCTTAAACATAGCTGTCAATCAAAAGAGAATTAAAAAGAAGTGCCTCGGTTTCGAGTCTCTTCTTTTTAATTCCTTGACATTACATTCAGTATGTCTTTAAATTCGATATAGAAATACCCTTAACTATTCTTGCTCAAGCCTTTGATTTCCTGTTCCGTTAATCCAGTGGCCTTCACAATGGTCGTTATATCCAGATTCATTTCGAGCATATTCTTGGCCACTTTCTTAACACCTTCCATTTCTGCACTTTCCAGCATAGATGCCTCATCATGCAGATACTTCTGTCTGGCCTCATACAATCGTCTGGCATCCGAATTCTGACTCAAATATTGCAGGGTGTCCATCGCCTTCTCCAAACCTGGCTCATTCATCTTCAGCACCTCCCAATATGAAGTATCGGCACTTTTTAGAAACAACAGCCAATTGATCAATCCGCCTTCAGACGGAACGCTATGCTCATCCAGCTTAGGCAATTCCAAGAAATGAACCTCAATGTCATCAATCAAGGATATCCCTGTCCGGTCTTCCCGCAAATGAAATATGTTATGATATTGCTCATTCTTCAAGAACGAATAGTTTAAAATGTTGATCGTCACGCATTTCTTCAGTTCTCGGTACTTATCGCCCTCGCTGAGTTGACTCGCATATCGTTTGGACCAATAAAACAGCGTTCGTTTCTCAATATCATACTTATTAAAAAGCTGCATTTCTATATCAATTAGTTTACCTTCAGAGGTCTTGGCGTAAACATCAAAGATGGACTGTTTGTCGAGCGGATCATCTTTATCCGTATAGGGATTCATCAGGATGATCTCAGTCAGCGGCGGCTCGCCAGCTTCGGTGAAAATACGGTTAAGAAACGCCAGTAGCACATCCTTATTGTTCTCGCTGCCAAATATCCGTTTGAATACAAAATCTACACGTGGGTCAAGTAAATCCATCGTTATCAGCTCCATTCGTTATTATTATATCATTTTTCAAGGGTTTTGAGCCTTACAAAGGTGAGTAAAACCGCTCAGCTTGAATCAGCTTGCCGTGTTGGAACATATTAGGCATAAGTGAGCAGTTTAGTAAAAGAAAACTAAAAAGCTTTGGAGGTTTTAGAGAAGTAGTTTTAACGAATCGAAGTACGGATGAGGAGATATGGAAGGCGGCTATATTTAACACTGGTTACGTGACGGCCAAACTTGCCCCCCATCTTCGCATAGCATCAGTGAAACTCACTGTATTCATTAACCGCAAGCCCCAGAAATCGTGTTATAGCAAGCTTTCTAGCCGCCATGTATATAGCCCAAAACAGCCACTGAAATGAAAAAAGACACCATTTAAGGTGTCTTCACTGGTACTGCATATGGAGGTGAACCTTGTTGTACCCCGTTCCACGTATTTTACGAAGATATCGGTTGCTCCTGTGGCGCTCTCTGTACCAACGCTTTGCCCAGGAATTGTCGTGTCCGTTCTTCCTTCGGATTGGTGAAAAACTGCTCCACCAGGCCCTGCTCCACGATCACACCATGCTCCATCAGCACGACCCGATCCGCGACATCCCTCGCAAAGCCAAGCTCATGCGTGACGATAATCATCGTATTGCCTTCACTCGCTACCTTTTGAATCACCGACAGCACCTCATCCACCAGCTCAGGGTCGAGTGAGGACGTCGGTTCGTCGAACAGCAACACCTGCGGATTCAGCGCCAAGGCGCGGGCAATTGCCACACGCTGCTGCTGTCCACCCGAAAGCTGGGCAGGGTAGTAGGTCATGCGATCCTTCAACCCGACCTTTTCCAGAATGCCTTCACTGATCTCCCTCGCCTGCTTGCGGTCCAGCTTTTTGACACTGGTCAGGCCGATCATGACATTGTGGAGGGCATTCAGGTTTTTGAACAGTTGATATTGCTGAAATACCATCGCCGTTGCCGTGCGCAGTCCGAGAATGTCCTTTTTCCCCGCCTTGGCTGCATCCACCTTCACACCGTCGATCTCAATGACACCGCTGGTCGGCTGCTCCAAGAAATTAATGCTGCGCAGCAATGTGGACTTGCCCGATCCGCTTGGCCCCAGAATAACCACGACTTCTCCCTTGCCTACGGTCAGGTCTATTCCCTTCAACACATGATGCTGTCCAAAATGCTTATGAATTTGATGAAGTTGAATCATGCTCTTACTCACTTCTTTCGTAAATTCGAATACGCTTCTCCAGCACAACAAGCCCGCGCTCAATAATGATGCACACCAGCCAGTAGATCAGAGACACCGCAACGTATACTTCAAAAAGGCCAGCGCCCGCGCGCCCATAATTTTGGCCTGTCCCATCATATCAACGACACCAATCATAAAGATAAAAGACGTATCCTTTACCGTACTAATCAGCGTGTTCCCCAAATTGGGCAAAGCCACCGTTAGCGCCTGTGGCAGCACAATTTTAAGCATAATCTGTGTTTGGCTCATCCCGATGGAATTGGCAGCCTCAAATTGCCCACGATCCACCGAATTAATCGCCGCTCGGAACGTCTCCGACAGATAACCCCCGAGATTCAACGAAAATGACAACAGTGCGAAAATCTCGGGTGGAATCACGTAGATATTTAATTGCTGCAAGAAACCGTATTCGCTCTGAAAATAATATAAAAACTTGGGTATTCCATAATATACGAGAAATAACTGCACGATGAGCGGCGTTCCCCGAATGTACGAGACATACAACGTAGACAATTGCGCCAATACAGGCACCTTGTATATCCGAATTAAGGCCGTCCCCAACCCGATGATCGAACCCAGCAGCATGGACAAAAATGCAATCCATAGCGTAACGGGGAGATACTCCACGATCCGGGGAAGGCTTTTCAGCATATAATCAAGGTCAAACAGCTTTTCCATAGGAACCTCACTTTACCCATTACATTGTTGTTACTGCGGGATATATTCCCCGCCTGTCCATTGTTCAGACAGCTTTTTCAGCGTTCCGTCCGTTTTAAGCTCTTTAATAATCGGGTCGATTTTAGCTTTCAGCTCTTCGCTCTGCTTATCCTTTTTGAACACCAGATTGATATCATCCGTTTGCACAGGATCACCTATCGCTTCGACCTGCAAACCTTCCTTCTTGATCGTAGCAGCCGTCATGACTGGATCATTCACATAAGCGTCCACCCGGCCATTTTGCACGTCTTGAAGGTTATCGGACGAAGTGCCTGTATCATTGTATTTCAAAATAATTTTATTCCCATTCTTCGCATTATATTGTTCCAGCAATTGTGTGTAGGAATCGCCTACTGATGCAGCTACCTTCTTGCCTTCCAAATCCTTGAGAGAGTGTATATCCGTTCTGCCTTTTTTCACAACAATGACGGATTGTGCCTGAAAGTAGGATTCATCCGAGAACAAATATTTTTGCTCACGCTCAGGATTTTTGGCGACTTCATCTGCTACGACCTGAATCTTGTTCGATTCCAGCGCCAGGAAAATTCCGTCCCAGCCGGAAGGTACAAACTCAAACTTGTAGCCGTCCAGCTTCTTGTCGATCTCCTTGACCACTTCTACATCGTATCCGGTCAGCTCATTTTTATCATTCGTAAAAGCGAACGGCGGGTAGTCATTTTGTGTGCCCACATAAATAACCTTATCCCCCGATGCTGCTTCCTTCGAGGAACACCCACTCAAGGCTCCCGTCAATAGCACGAGAGATAGGCCAATCGCTGCAACAAAAGCAGATTTCTTCATATGTGATACCCCTTCTTAATCCAAGTGATTTACTATGATTTTATATTATAACGAGTTATTCAAATAATACAACAGGTAAATTTGATTTCGATTACTTATCCATATGTTGCACAAAAAAAAGGACCCTTGCGGGTCAACTCTCATTCATGGAGTGAAAGACGGTCTGCTGGATGTTCCGGCAATATGGACGAGATCAACCGTTGCACAGCCGGATGAGCGGATTCAAAAATCTGGTCCTTCTCGTCACAGCGCTCGATCAATCTCCCCTTCTCCATCACAGCAAAGCCATCACAGACGGCGTAAGCCGCCCGAATATCATGTGTGATGAATAGATACGACAATCCAAACGAGGATTTCAGCTCTCCCAGCAGGGATAAAATGTGCATCTGGTGAACCATATCCAGGCTACTGACGGACTCATCCAGCACAATTAGCTTTGGTTTGAGTGCAATCGCCCGGGCGATGTTGATTCGCTGCAATTGTCCGCCGCTGAATTGATGCGGAAGTTTATTCCTATCCTCCGGCTTGAGACCAACTCGTTCCAGCAGGTGCTCAACCGTTCTCTTTTGCTCCTGCACCGATAACCGCTCGTAATTGTCCAGAGGCTCCCCGATAATCTGTCCGGCGGTCATCCGGGGATTTACAGCCGAATAACAGTCCTGAAATACGACCTGCATATCCCGTCGCAGCCCCCTGCGGGCTTGTGTGCTTCCATTATAAATGTCCTGACCCTGAAACAGTACCCGGCCCTCCTGTGGCTTCTCCAGCCCCAGAATGACCTTGCCCAGCGTGCTTTTACCCGCTCCGCTGGTTCCAAGCAATCCCAGGCAAAATCCGCTCTCTATGGTAAGCGAAACGTCCGCCAGCACAGGGGGGCGTGGTTCGGAGCGGCCCGACCATTTGCGCCTTCCATAGCTATGAGTTACTTCCTTCACTTGTAGCACGCGCATTCGCTCCCCTTTTGAAAGTATAACCGTCCACAGGCGACTACTCGCCTACCTGATTCACGCCCCGTAGGGACAACTTGGGCCTGGCATGCAGCAGCATTTTCGTATAATCATGCTGTGGCTGATCGAACAACTGATGAACCTCCGCCTGCTCAACGATACGTCCCCGCTGCATAACAGCCACTTCATCCGCCATTTGGGATATGACGCCCAGATCATGCGAGATCAGCAAAATGGAAGTGTCGTATTCCGTACGCAAGCGATTCAGCTCTCTTAGCACCTGTAGCTGATTAACGACATCGAGCGCCGTCGTTGGTTCATCTGCAATAACTACCGCTGGCCGCAGGCACATAGAAATGGCAATCATGACCCGTTGCAGCATCCCCCCGCTCAACTGAAACGAATAACGTTTCATCAGCTTGGTCGGGTCGGGCAGGTTCATGTTTTCCAAAGCTGATATGGCAAGGTCGCGGGCCTGTCGTGTGGTCAACCCGGTGTGCGTGCGGATCGTTTCCATAAACTGAGACCCAATCGTATACACCGGCGTAAAGGCGCTCATTGGATTTTGCATAATAAACGCGATGTCTTTGCCCCGAATACGCCGTATCTCCTCTGAAGCCATTCCATTCAGCTCGCGCCCGTTCAGACGGACACTGCCTTCCACGTCCATCGTCTGGCGATCCAGCAACTGGAGCAGCGCGTTACAGGTTACCGTTTTGCCGCTGCCACTCTCGCCGACAAGACCAAGAACCTGTCCCTTTTTCAGCTCAAAATGGATCGGCTCCAGCAGAGACACCGCCCCTGCATCGGTTTTGAGCTTCACCTGCAAGCCGCTGACCTCCAGCACCTTCGACTTCGCCCCGTCATCCATTGTTGTTCTCACTCCTGTTTTACTGACGTTTGGCAATTCCGTATCGGTCGGACAGCGCCTCCCCCAATATATTGAAGGCCATTACCACCACCAGAATCATGACGCCCGGATAGATCATTAATTCCGGATGACTGCGGATGTATCCCGTTCCTTCATGGATCATCGCTCCCCATTCGGGGGTCGGCGGCTGGATGCCCAGACCGAGGAAAGACAACGCCGAAATATCCATGATCGCCCAGCCCATTTCCAGCGTACCCATGACCACAATCGGCCGCAGTACATTCGGAATGATATGCCGCCGGATAATTGCTCCTGAGGAGGACCCGCTAATCCTTGCGGCAGCTATGAAATTCCGCTCTTTCAGACTGACGACCATATTGCGGCACATTCTGGCATAATACACCCACTGCACCATCATCAAGGCGAGCAGTACCTGCATGAGACCCGGCCCAAAAATACCGACAATACCCAGCACCAGCACCAGATTCGGAAACGCCATAATGCCTTCGCAAAACCGCATCAGTACACTATCGACCCAGCCGCCCAAATAACCTGCAACCGATCCGATCACGACACCGATACTAAGCGAGGACAAGAAAATTAATGTCGCAAAACCGAGCGAAATCCGCGCTCCATACAGCAGCCGGGACAGATTGTCCCGACCCAAATGATCGGTTCCCAGCCAATATTCTTTCGAAGGGCCTTCCAGCTTATGCAGTAAATTGACTTTAACCGGATCATGGGGAGCCAGCCACGGGGCCAGCGCCATAATCATAAAAAGAATCAAAAGCACTACAGAGCAGACCACGATCACCTTTTGACCCTTGAGCATTGTACGCAACCTTATCATCACTGCTCTGTTCGTCCCTTCGATGAAATTCGGGGATCCATATACAAATGCACCAGATCAACGAGCAAATTGCATACGATGAACAGGCATGCCGCCAAAAACACATAGCATTGTATGACGGGAATATCCCGGTTAAAAATCGCTTCCACAAAATAACGGCCAAACCCGGGCCATGAAAACACCTGCTCGACAATAATCGTTCCGGTCAGCAGCTTGCCCAGATTCATGCCCATACCCGTAATCAGCGGGGCAATGGCAATTTTGAGCACATGCTTGAGCATGATCACCCGTTCACGAATCCCTCTGGTTCTGGCATACTGCACATACGTTTCCTGAAGCTGCTCCAATACACTGGAGCGCAGCAGGCGCGTATATAGAGCAATCAGAACCAGCGACAGAGTCAACGTAGGCAACACCAGATGCTGCCATGTCCCCCGCCCCTCTACAGGCAGCCAATCCAGCCTCACGGAGAAAAAGAAGATCAGCAGATATCCCAGCCAGAATTGAGGAATAGACGCTCCAAAATAAGAAATTCCCCGACTAAGCATGTCGATCCAGCCATTTTTACGCATCGCCGCCAGTACGCCCAGCGGGATACTCACCACGATAGATAGCACCATACTGCTCAGCGCCAGCTCGACGGTGGCAGGCAGCCGAACCTTCACCTCATCCCACACCGGCTTGTTCGTCAGATATGAAGTACCAAAGTCCAGCCGACTGATTCTTTGCAGCGTCTGTATATACTGCGTCAGCAAAGGCTGATCCAGCCCAAACTCATGTCTTTTCTGCTCCAAAATTTCCGGAGTTGGATAGATATGAGCTGCCGTCAAATAGGCTTCGGCCGGATCAACTGGTGAAATATGAATGAGTGCAAAGGTAACGAGGGTGGCAAAGAGAACAATAGGAATGACCGCTACCATTCGCTTCCCGATATAGCTGATCATGAGTTGTCCTCCTATCCTGTAAACTATCGTTACCCTTCGGTTTCAACTACTTCCCGATTTCAATTCCCTCAAACGGATTTTCATCCCGATTGGCCGGGAATACAAAATTCGTAATCTTTTTCTGATATACTGCGGTTTTCTTAATATATGAAATAGGCACAATGGCAGATTGCTCCTGAAGAGTCTTCAGAATCGAAGCATACAGCTCCTGACGCTTGGTTTCGTCTGTCGATGAGAGGGCTTCGTGTACTTGCTGATCCAGATCCTTCTTCATCGGAAGAGCGCTCAGTACCTCGGAAATCCCAAAGCTCTTCTTGGCAATGACATTAATAAAGGAATGCGGATCATAAGGCGCACCATAGTTGTACCAGAAGTACAGATCAAACTGATTGGATCTAAGGCGTTTGATTTGAACCGTCAGCTCCAGTCCGGTCAGGTTCACTTTAACACCCAGTTCTCCCCATTCCGCCTGAATGGTTTCGGCCATCGCCTTTTGGATCGGATCGGTCTTATCAAAAATCAGCTCAAAATCCAGCTGTTGTCCGTCCTTCTCCCGTACCGTGCCGCCTGCGGGCAGCTTCCAGCCAGCCTCATCCAGCAACGCTTTGGATTTTTCCACATCATAGTCAACGGGCTGTAAGTCCACATTTGTATACGGATAGTTTTTGGATAAAACAGTATCCGCTTTTTCCTCCAGCCCCGAGGTCACGCCTTCCACCATCGCCTGCTTGTTAAAGCCATGCTGGAGCGCCAGACGTACCCGAAGGTCTGCCAGCTTGGGATTGGATGAGTTGAGCAACAGGCTTCTTGTACCGACAGGCTCGGACAGCTTGGTCACATAATTATTCGTGTCGCGAAGCTGCTTGAAAGCATCCAGACTGATGACGCCCTCTCCGTAAATCAGGTCCAGATCGCCTTTCTCAAAAGCCATTACACGTGTTTCGCCATCGGGAATGATCTTTACGATAATTTTATCCACCTTCGGTGCGGTTCCCCAATAATTCGGGTTACGCTTGAAGGTCGCATATTCGTCTTGTTTGTATTCATCCAGCATCCAAGGTCCGGTACCTACCGGTTTCTTGATGCCTTTGGACGTATCTCCATCATCCGGGAACCCGGCTTCACCCAGAAAACGGAACGGACGAACGACGGACAAGTCCTGAAGCACCGGATAGTACGGCTCTTTGAGCGTCATGCGGAAGGTGCTGTCATCTACAGCTTCAGTTTTGTCGAGAACGCTTACTATACCAAGCCAGCTGTGCGTTTTCTCATTTTTCATGATAGCGTCAAAGTTCTTTTTGACAATAGCCGCATTAAATAGCGTTCCATCTGAAAATTTCACGCCTTTGCGCAGCTTGAACGTATATGTTTTGCCGTCCTTTGAAATGGTCCAGGCTTCAGCCAAAGCAGGCTCCAGCTTGCCACCTTGCTTGTAGCTGACTAACGGCTCATAAATCATGGATTGTGCAAAAAGTTGGGAAGGATTGTATACGTGAGGATTCATCGTACCAATGTCACGCGGCCACGATAGTGTGATCGACTTTTCATTGGCAGCTCCGTCAGTTGAGGTAGATGCAGGTGTATTCTCCTGCTTCGCGCAACCCAAAATAACGGATAATAAGAGGATTGCCACCAGCATAATGGTGGCAGTCTTGCGGTGTCGAACGGACATCAATGTATTTCCCCTTTTCTATATATGTGATAATGATTATCATAATCATATTTAGAATAGGTATCACATCCTATTTTGTCAACATATTCGACAAAGAAAGCTCATATTTATTTTAAATTTGTAGAATATGAGAGGTATGGCTCATTCCGTCAACGTTTGAAACAGAGTACGCGTGTATTCATGCTGTAACAGGTCTTTATCCCACTCCTGAAATATCTCCACAATCTCCCCCTGATACATGACGGCAATCCGATCACAAAACGGACGGGTGGATTGAAGATCATGGGTGATAAAAAGATAGGATAGCTGGCGCTCCTCCTGTGCTTTCTTGAGCATGTCCAGTACGGAAGCCTGCGTTTCCGTATCGAGATTGGCGACGGACTCGTCGAACAAGATGATTTCCGGCTCCACCGCCAGCGCACGGGCGATGCATACCCGCTGCTTTTGTCCGCCGCTTAGCTGCGATGGGTATTTCTCCAGACATTCCGCGTCCAGCCCCACCGATTCCAGTAAAGACAGGCAGATCTCCAGCGCTTGCGCTTTTCGTTCGGGAAAATAGTTACGGATCGGCTCCTCCAAAATATCTCGTATGATCATGCGAGGATGGAGCGAGGAAGACGAATCCTGTGCGACCAGCTGGATTCGTTTGTACAGATGGATATCCTTCATCCTTCCAGTGTGAATGGGCTGATGATCCAGCCAAAGCTCCCCCGAGGTCAACGATTCCAGCCTTAGGATACATTGTACCAGCGTACTTTTGCCGCTTCCGCTTTCGCCAACCAGTCCAAGGCATTCTCCCCGTTGCAGCTCCAGACTCACCTGCTTCACGGCGGCCTGCCCGCTTTCTTGCTTGTTGAACCAGCCTTTTCTCCGTCTGCGGACAGGATAGGCTTTGGTCACTTGCTTTAGTTCCAGTATCATTCGAGCATCCTTCCTTCCGGGCTCATCTCCAGTACACGATCCGCCACACGACTCACACCCTGACGATCATGAGAAATCAGCAAAATGGTGAGATCCAAGTCCTCTCTCAACTGTTGGAATAACGCCAGAACCTTGTCCCGGTTGATAACATCCAGCGCCGTGGTAGGCTCATCGGCAATAAAAAGGCGCGGACCGGAGCTTAGCATCGCAGCCAGCAGTACCCTTTGACACATCCCTCCGCTTAATTCAAAAGGGTACGAGGACAAAATATGCTCAGGGTCTGCAAACCCGACCTTGCTCAATAAAGAGCACAGATAATCCTCCTGCGCTTGAGTAGCGCAGCCTCCAGCCAGCTGTGCAATCCGTCTCAGCATCTGCCACATCCGGGGCAGCACGCCCTGTGGGGGGGCTTGATGCTGTACAGGGCGGGGTAGGTTGCCCAGCCCCCTCTGGTCGGGCGGCATCCAGCGCCGCCCGTGCAGTCTAAGCGTGTCCGTCAGCTGTGCGCGGACGGTACGGATCGGATTCAACCCGCTCAGCGATTGTTGAATGAGCAGGGCAATGTCCTCGCGGCGCAGCCTTTGCCAGCGCCGTTCATCGAACGGGACGATGTCCTCCCCGTTGTAGTACATATGCCCCTGCGTAACGCCGATCCCCGGCTCCAGCATGCCCGAGATTGCGTGCGCGGTCAGACTCTTGCCACATCCGCTCGGCCCGGTTAGAGCCACAATTTCCCCCGGATACACGGAAAAGCTGACATCCCGGAGCAGCGGTTGGTTGACGCTGTTCCGTATTGTTTTCCCATTCGCACCCGGCTTCCCACCTGCGTACGCACCTGCTGCTGCGCCAATACGTGTACCCGCTCCTGTGCCTATGGGGCATATCTCCAGATGTTCCACGTGCAACATTGGCTTGCGCCCTACCATATTTCCTTTCATCTGTCCTGTCCCATCCTTCATTCTGCCGCCCCCTTTTCGGAGAATCGGTCTCCCAGAAGCTGGCACGCAAGCACAAACAGCATAATCGCCAAGCCCGGAAAAATCATGACATGCGGCGCCACCTGAAAATACGACGTCGCATCATGCAGCATCACGCCCCATTCCGGCTTAGGCGGCTGTACGCCCAGCCCCAGAAAGGAAAGTCCGGCAACCATAAGCACCACTCGCCCGATGTCCCAAACCGCATACACAAGCAGCTGTGGCAGCACTTGTGGCAATACATAACGTCTCAGTACGCGCACATGTGAATTACCGGATAAACGGGCGTATCTCACATAGTCCTCCTGACAGGCTTTTTGAACAAGGGTGCGAATATACCGAACATACCCGGCCCACCGTACCGCAATAATGGCTAAGGTCATGTTTACAAAGCCCGGACCCAAGATACCCACAATCGCCACCGTCAAAATAATATCGGGAAAAGCAAGCACTCCGTCAATCACCCGCATGACTAGCTGATCCACACGCCCGCGCACATAGCCAATGAGCAAGCCTATCGGCAAACTGATGCAGAGCGTGGCTGCTGTAATCGCACAGGCAATCAGTACGCTTGTCCGAATGCCGTAAATCAGCCGTGACAGTACATCCCGACCCAGATGATCCGTACCAAATGGATATTTCCGACTAGGTGGTGCCAAACGGTTCAGAAGGTCCACATCAAGAGGATCGTGAGGAGCAACCCATGGAGCCAGTACCCCGAGCAGCACGATCAGGCCCAGCAGCACTCCTCCTGTCAGTAAGCTCCCTTTGAAGGACAGCCGCATGTTTTTCATTTTCAACTTCCTCCCCTAACGCAAACGCAACCTTGGATCTACAGCCGCCTGGACCACATCTACCAAACACTGAACACCTACGATTAAAAATGCAGCAAAAATAACATACCCCTGAATCACTGGATAATCCCGCTGCGTAATCGCATCTATAAAATACTTGCCTAAACCCGGCCATGAAAAAATCGTCTCTACGATGACATTGCCCGCCAGCATAAATGACAGATTCGTGCCTAACAGCGTGATGATCGGCAAAATCGCATGCTTGAATATCTCAAAAAACAGAATATGCGTGCGGGAAAAGCCTCTGGCCTTCGCCGCCTTCACAAAATTCCGGTCACCCAGCTCCAGCATTTGGGCACGCAGCACACGGGCTTGCACAGCCCCCAAACCTGCCCCAAGGGTCAGCGCTGGCAGTACCAAATGAGTCCAATCTTCCCGACCCATGGACGGGAGCCAGCCCAAACGGACGGAGAACAGGTAAATCAGCAGAAAGCCAAGCCAAAAAGAGGGGATGGACGATCCGAGCAGTGCAAACAGCCTTCCCAGACGATCCAGCCAACCGCTGGATTTTACCGAGGCAGCCAGCCCCATCCCAAGAGTCAGCAACGTCATGACGGCAAAGCCCGCCGAGGCCAGCTCCACGGTAGCAGGCAGTCTGTTCCACAGCTCGGTTAGCACCGACTCCTTGGATACATAGGAGGTGCCCCAGTGCCCTGTGAACACATCCCGCAGCCAGTTTACATACTGAATATGAAGCGACTCGCTCAAGCCCAGCTCCTTCCGCAGCGCCGTCAACGCCTCCTCAGAGGCAGGCACATTATGCGCGGTGAGCAGAATGGTAGCAGGGTCGCCGGGAGCCAGCCTCATCAGCACAAACGTCAGCGTGGATACAACGAACACAATGATGACCAGTTGCGCCATACGTTCCAGAATAAAACGAATCATAGGGTATGCAGTCCGTTATTCCGCAATATCGGATTGCGCCGTAATGTAGTAATACTCAATCGGATGCGGTGTAAAGCCCTCAACCCCTTTTTTCACCCCAAATACATTATCAGGGTGAACAATAAACGACTGCGGCAAATCGGTATTAATGATATCCAGCGCTTGCAATGTCACGGCATTACGCTGTGCTGTATCCTTCGCCAGCTTCAAGCTGCCAAGAAGGTTCTCCAGCGGTTTGGAACCATAACGGCTTACATTGGCCTCGCTTTTAGAGGAATAAAACATGTCCATAAAATATTGCGGCTCCCCCGTATGGGCAGTCAGCATACTGTACATGGCAAAATCCCAATCGTTTTTGGTTAGCGCCTCGTCGATATTTTCCACCTTGCGGATCTTCACCTGGATGCCCTCTTTCAGCAGTTGGCTCTGAATCACCTCAGCCATGACTGAAAGCTCTGGACGCTGAGGGAAGGTCAGCAACGTAACCTCGAACGGCTTGCCTTGCTTGGTCCATGTACCTTGGGCATCCTTTTGCCAACCATCCTTCGTCAACAACTGCTCCGCCGTTCCGTCCAGCGCTTTACGTTCCACCTTGCCGAAGAAGAGAATGCTCGGGAATGGGCTGCTTGCCTCCGTACCATAGCCTCTCATGATCGCACTCACAATGGATGCACGTGGTATCAGGCTGTCCACTACTTTGCGGTTCGCGGCATCCTTGAACACAGGCGACTCCATGTTATACACGATCATATGAGTGCGCAAAGAGGGAGCCGACAGCACTTGCAGCTTATCGTTCTTTTTTAATACCTCCGCGTTATCCACCGGAATATCAGTCGCTACATCTACTTCGCCAGATTGCAGCGCCAACAGGCGTGAATTGCCGTCCGTAATGAACTTCATCGTTGCTTCAGCCAGCCGTGCCTTCTCGCCCCAATATTCGTCATAACGCTCTACGACCAATGACTGATCCTTGTTGAACGCTTTAATTTTAAAAGCACCTGTCATCGCAGGGTAGCTCTGCTCATCCTTCATAGACGCTACATCCAGCACAATCGTCGATGGATCAGCCAGATTGGACACCAGCGCTGAATTGGGCTGGTTTGTCGTGATTTTCAACGACAGCCGCCCAGTTACATCAATCGACTTTACGTCTAGCAAATCCTTTGCCAAATGGCTTTTCTCGATGGAGCGCAGCAGGGAAGCCTTCACACTTTCCGCGTCCATACTCTTTCCGTCATGAAAAGTGACCTTATCCTGCAAGCTGAACGTCCAAACTGTGGGACTGTCCTGCTTCCATTCCTTGGCCAGCCAAGCCACTGGTTCCAGCTTTTCATTCAAACGGACAAGTGTCTCACCTGCGCCGGACCGCATGACATCCCAGCTATTGTCTCCGTGCGGGTCAACGCCCGACGGTTTCCACGTATACGCCATCACCAGTTTCTTATCTGCTGTAGCCTGTTGTGTGGATGTGTTCTCGCCCTTGCTGGGGCTATCCGCCGTCTTATTAGTTGTCGAGCATCCCGAAAGAGCCATAACTGCCAGCAGTAGCATCACCCCTGTACATATAAACCATGAACGCTTTTTACGATTGCTTATCATTCTATTGACTCCCCTCATCTTGTAATCTCATACATACCTAACGCGAAAAAAGCATCCCCGACCGCTTAATCAGCAGTCAGAAATGCTTTCATTATAAAATGCCTAAGCTCACCCTCTTCACCCTCTAAAAACAAGGGGGATCGGATCGGTTTCAGACATTCCCGTATGCAGCACGCCTAACCACCTCCCCAGCATCCCGTGAGTCTGACAGTGATGTTAAAACAGGCAGGTCTCCTGACTTCAGGCTTATCTCTCAGGCCTTCCCGGTTCTTCACAGTTCCAGTGGCTGTTCCGAAAGCTACAGCAATTCCCTGCTGATGCCTGTATACAGTGGCGGGTCCGTGTCGGAATCTACCGAACTTCCCTTTTAAGTGAACACGCACAACAGCCATCTACATGATTTCAGCGAAACCCTGTAGGTGGAAAGTCCGGTTCACACCTGTTTTCTTCCTTTATTCCTCTATATTACGAATTAGGACTATCTTATTTTGTTGTTACAGGCCTGTCAACAAATGTCGCATAATAATTTAAATTTTAATGATACAGCGAGAAACAAGGCTGTGGCTTTGCGTTGCGTGTACGCAATGGACGTGATAAAATTAGGTATAGAGATAACCACCGTGTCCGTATACTAAAAAGAGTCTTCGCCGCTACCAACGGCAAAGACTCTTAGGACTTGAAAGGCTGTGGATCACCACGGCGCGCTAAATGCTTAGCTAAACCCACCGTTAGGCGCCTAACCTAATTACGCGGTGGGTTTTCGCTTGTTCCGAAATTTCCGACGTAGCCAGCGATAAAGTTTACGAATACTAAACACCAGGCTTAGTAACGTAACCATCCAACGCAACACATCGTAGCACGACACAAGGTTGACCATCGGCTTCACCCCCTTTCGGGAAGCTGCGCCGTGGTCTGAAAACATCCACCACTATTCAAAATCCATAAGGTAGATTATACCATGACCTCGCCTACCACTCTAGCAAATTCTTCTAATAGAATCTCAAACCCCGATCTTCATACAGGAAGAGGGTTTTATCAATAACTCTATGCCAAAAAGCCGGAAAAAGAGGCTTACGTCCTCTCTCCGGCTGTCCTTACCTATTACTAATCATCAAACCTTCTGCGGAACCTCCGCCACCGTCACACCTTTGACCGCTTCGCCTTGTTTTTTCGTTAAAACGATATTCAAGACAATCGCTGCGATCGAACCGGATACGATACCGTTTTGCAGCAGCATTTTGGCAAAGCTCGGCAGTTGGTCGAACATTTGGGGCAGCACGGCAGAGCCGAGGCCCACCGCAATGCTACATGCCGCGATCAGCAGATTGCTTTCCTTCCTCAAGTCCACTTCTGACAAAATAGACATGCCCGACGCAGCAACCGAACCGAACATGACGATCATCGCCCCTCCCAGCACAGCATTAGGAATCACTGTCGTTAAGGCAGCCAGTTTGGGCAACAGACCAAGAACAACCATAATACCACCCGCAGCAAAAATAACGTTCCGCGACTTGACACGTGTTAATGAGATCAGACCTACATTTTGCGAGAATGCCGTGTAAGGAAACGCATTGAAAATACCCCCGAGCATAATCGCAAGTCCCTCAGAGCGCAGCCCATTGACGATTTGCTTCTGCTCTACCTTCTGGTCAATCGCCTTGCCCACTGCCAAATAAACGCCCGTAGACTCGACCATGCTGACAATATTAACGATAATCATTGTACATACTGCCATAATGCTAAACTCAGGCTTACCAAAATAAAACGGCTGTGCAACACTCACCCAAGACGCTTGCGCCACTGGAGCAAAATGTACCATCCCCATCGCATAAGCGACCACGGTACCCGCAAATAGACCGATGAGCACAGAAATCGAGCGCAAAAAGCCCTTGGCCAACCGATTCACAAGTAAAATAACCAGTAAAGTAACTAACGCCAGCAGCAAATTACGCGGCTGTCCAAAATCCGCGCTGCCCTGGCCCCCTGCTACGTTATTCATCGCCACCGGAATGAGGGACAGGCCGATAATCGTAACCACCGAGCCCGTAACCACCGTCGGGAAAAAGCGTAGCAGCTTGCCATACAACGGTGCCGCGAGCACCACGAATATACCGGATAAAATAATGGCTCCGTACGCGGTCGCCAAATTCGAGGTCGACGCAATCGCGATAATCGGACCCACCGCCGTAAACGTACAGCCCAGAATGACAGGCAATCTACTGCCGAAAAACCGTGTGCCCATAATCTGCAACAACGTGGCAATCCCACAGGTGAACAGATCCGCAGCTACCAGATAGGCCATTTGGGCTGGCGTCAGGTGCAATGCTCCCCCTACAATCAGAGGTACGGCAATCGCTCCGGCATACATCGCCATCACATGCTGGAAGCCCAGCGCGAATAACTTTTGTTTGCTTAGCATCCCACATTCTCCTTAACGGAAGGAATCACCGCACCCGCTTCTTCTATAAAATGAACCTCGCCAGGTGCCATCGAAGCGATACGTGCAAGAGAACGTACGGCAATACCTCTTTGCTCCAGCAGTCCACGGCCTTCCTGAAAGCTCTTTTCAATCACGCAGCCGACCCCGGCCAGCTCCGCTCCTGCTTCCTTCACAATATCCGTAAGTCCGACCAATGCTGCGCCAGTCGCCAGAAAATCATCCACGATCAGCACATGGTCGCTGGTATCGAGATATTTTTGGGAAATACTCACCTGATAGGTTTCCTGCCGTGTAAACGAGTGGACCTCAGCGAAGTAAACCTGCTCGTTCAGCGTGATTGCCTTCTTTTTCTTCGCATACATGAACGGAACACCCAATGCAATGGCTGTAGCCATGGCAAACTGAATGCCGCTTGCTTCAATCGTAAGCACCTTCGTAATGGGAGCACCGCCAAAAAGACGTGCGAACTCCTTACCAATCTCCAGCGCCAATGCTGTATCCACCTGATGATTCAAAAATGAATCTACCTTTAATACCGTGTCGGATAAAATCTGTCCCTCTTGACGAATACGTTCCTCCAAAACTTTCATGATGCGGGTATCGCTCCTTCTTAAATAGAATAAATCTGCCAAAACCAAAAAAAGGACAGGCTCCCTTGAGTTGTTTCTCAAGTGAAGCCTGTCCCTGGGGTTGTAATCCCTGACGGATTAGCGCACAAATAAATGCCGCATTCATCCGAAGCCGATGCGCTATCACTCATAGTCGGACGATTACTGTGGTCGTCCGGTAGAAACTTTTGGGCCATATCCCCAATATTATACGAGTCATATGAAATTGATACCTTGTATACTACACCCTCTGGCGGGCGGTTTCAAGACTATTTTTCATACAGATAGCGGCACTTGAAGAACATTCCACAATTCGAACATTACAAAACAGCGTTCCCCTCCGATTAAGGTACATATATTGTAGAAAACGGATATTAATGCACATAAAACCACACAAACAATATTATATTTTATTTATAATTTGAAAAACAAAAATAAAACCATATATTATGTTTCCGTTTGTGTTGACTACACAGAAAAACGGAAGTAGTATTGAATTATATAAGATGTAAAGAGGCAGGAGCTTCGACTGCCGGGACTTCACCCACGTAAGGAGATTTTATATGGATAACTATCTTGCTGTTGATATTGGGGCTTCAAGCGGAAGACTCGTAAGTGCAACCCTGCAAGGTGGCCAGCTTCACTTGGAAGAGCTTCACAGGTTCGGCAACTCCTTTACGGAAAGGGACGGACATGATTACTGGAATGTCGATGATCTGTTTGACGAGATCATAAAAGGACTGCAAAAAGCCAAACAGAAAGGGATTCATTCCTGCACGCTCGGCATAGATACATGGGCTGTAGATTACGTCCTGCTGGATCAGGAAGGTCGTCGCATTCATGATATCTACGCCTATCGCGATGCACGAACTCTTCATGCACCCGAAAAGCTGCACCAGCTCATAAGCAGAGAAGATGTATATGAGAAGACAGGCATTCAGGAGCTGAACTTTAACACGCTGTATCAACTGTTCGTCCATGATCGGGAACAGCTCGCCCAAGCAGATAAAATTCTGATGGTTCCCGATTATCTGTATTACCGCCTTACGGGCATCATGATGAATGAAACGACAAATGCATCTACCATGCAGCTTTTAAATGTGAATACCCGGGAGTTGGATGAAGAACTACTGTCCCTGCTCCGTCTTCGCCGTAATCAATTTGCAGCGCTTACCAAGCCCGGTCAGACTCTGGGGGCAATCTTACCGGAGCTTGCTCAGCAGTACGATCTTCCAGACTGCCAGCTCATTGTCGTGCCTACACACGATACAGCATCGGCTGTGGCGGGTGTTCCGTCGAAGCGGGAAGAATCGTGGGCCTATATTAGCAGCGGAACGTGGTCACTTCTGGGTATGGAGCGGCGACAAGCCTTGAATACCAAGGCAGCCATGCAGGCGAACTACACCAATGAGTGGGGAGCTTACGATACGTACCGTTTTCTGAAAAACATTATGGGCCTATGGATGATTCAGGAAGTAAGAAGAGAGGGCGGTTCTGCTCTTAGCTTTGCCGAATTGGCCCAACTGGCTTCGGCAGAAACGCCGTTTGCCAGTCTGGTTCTCTGCAACCTGCCCGCATTTTTAAACCCGGATAGCATGACTCTTGAAATTCAACGATTCTGCGAGGAAACGGGGCAATCCATTCCCCGGACACCGGGTTCGCTCGCCCGTTGTATTTTCGACAGCCTGGCCTTGAGCTACCGGGATGCCTTACATGAGCTACAGCGTTTAACAGACGAAACGGTTACTCAATTGCACATTGTCGGCGGAGGCGCTAACAACGAGTTACTATGTCAGCTAACAGCCGATCTTTTGGGGATTGAGGTTCACGCTGGACCTTCCGAGTCGACGGCCATCGGTAATATTGTCGTGCAGCTCATCAGCACTGGTGCTCTTGAGGATCTCCAGGCTGCTGGCAGTGTCATTGCCCAATCCTTCCCGACTCAGTTATATCAACCGAGGACAGTGGATGGACTGGAAGGAGTTCTGGAACGCTGGGAAAATCTCAGGAAGCAAACAGCGTCCTCTATTCAGATATCTCGATAAAGGAGTAAACCCATGAATCAAGCCATTGAAGCCAGTTATAACGAAGCGAAAAAGCTGTATGCCCGCCACGGTATTCAGGTGGATGACGTTTTACGGAAGCTTTCAGAGATCAAAATATCATTACACTGCTGGCAGGGAGATGATGTTCAGGGGTTCCTGTTCAAAGACAAACAGCTTAGCGGGGGCATTGCTGTAACAGGCAGCTACCCGGGCAGAGCAGGTACACCGGATGAATTACGTCAGGATTTAGAGAAAGCCCTGTCGCTCATTCCGGGTCAACACAAGGTCAATCTGCACGCGATCTATGCGGATACCACAGAACAAGTGGATCTGGATCAATTGGAGCCGCACCATTTTCAGAACTGGGTAGACTGGGCCAAACAGCAGGGATTGGGGCTTGATTTTAACCCCACCTTGTTCTCCCATCCCAAAGCGGAAGACGGCTTCACGCTGAGCCACAAGGACCCTGAAATTCGCAATTTCTGGATCACACACTGTAAAAAATCACGTAGGATTGCGGAGTATTTTGGAAAAGAGCTCGGTCAGCCATGTGTTACCAACCACTGGATGCCGGATGGTTACAAGGATACCCCGATTGACCGCTTGGCTCCAAGAAAACGCCTTAGAGATTCTCTGGACGAGATTTTCAGTGAAAAAATCAGTGAAGAATACAACATAGACGCGGTTGAAAGCAAGCTGTTCGGCATCGGTTCGGAAAGCTATGTCGTTGGCTCGCATGAATTCTATATGGGTTATGCGCTGACGCGGGGTAAATCCATTTGTCTCGATTCCGGTCACTTCCATCCGACTGAAGTCATTTCAAATAAACTGTCTTCCGTGCTGATGTTCACCGATCAATTATTGCTCCATGTCAGCAGACCCGTTCGTTGGGACAGCGATCATGTGGTGACCATGGACGACGAATTACTCGACATTGCCCGTGAGCTGGTTCGCGGAGAATTGCTTTCCCGAACCCATATCGGCCTAGATTTCTTTGACGGCAGCATCAATCATGTGGCTGCATGGGTCATCGGAACACGCAACACGATCAAAGCGCTGCTTCGCGCTATGCTGGAACCGATTGAAGCATTGAAGCAGGCGGAAGAGGAACGGGACTTCACCACTCGTCTTGCCCTTGTCGAAGAATTCAAATCATATCCGTTCGGGGCCGTATGGGATTACTATTGCGCTCAAAACGGTGTCCCCGTTCGTGAAGAATGGCTGGCCGAAGCAAAAAACTATGAACAACAGGTACTGTTAAAACGGTAATTACCGCATGTATAAGCTTGTATGTTTAAATCATCCAAAGGGAGAGATCATCCATGACTACTGTACTGGAGAATCATAAAGAACGGAAATCGGAGCTGGATATTCCATTCGTCCGCGAGATGGCGGAAATTACGCAAAACATGTGGAAATTCGGCTGGGATGAGCGTAACGGAGGGAATGTCAGTTATATTCTGGATGAAGCAGAGGTATCCAAATATCTTGATATCCATCATGTTATTCGTACGATCAAACCTGCTTTTCCTGTGAATGAGTTGGCAGGCAAATATTTTATCGTCACCGGATCAGGCAAGTATTTTAAAAACGTAATCTCCGATCCAGAAGCCAATTTAGGTGTCCTCCGTGTCTCGCAGGATGGCGAGCAATTGGAAGTCTTGTGGGGCCTCAAGCATGACGCGGTACCTACCAGCGAATTGCCGTCTCATTTTATGAGCCACATTGAGCGCTTGAAGGTCGATCCTAACCATCGTGTTGTAATCCATAATCATGCCACCCATGTCATTGCCATGACCTTCATTCATAGTCTGGACGAAAACCAGTTTACCAAAACACTGTGGGAAATGTGTACCGAATGTATTGTCGTCTTCCCAGACGGTATCGGCGTAATCCCTTGGATGGTACCGGGCTCCAGCGAAATCGGCCGCGAAACGGCCAAAAAAATGAAGGATCATCACGCCGTATTATGGCCTCATCACGGTATTTTCGGAACAGGCAGCTCCATTGATGAAGCGTTTGGCCTGATTGAAACGATTGAAAAAGCGGCGCAAATTTATATGCTCATTGCTAAGCATGATATCCAGCAGCGGATTACGGATCAGGAATTGGCGGATCTGGCCAAAGCCTTTAACGTTATTCCAAAAGAAGGAATCCTCAACGTATAAACATAGGCTAACCTCATAGCTCACAACTTAAAAAGCTCCACGGCTTGTCTCAAACCAGCCATGGAGCTTTTGTTATGCATATCGGGATATTACACTTTATGCTTCTCTCTATATTCATTCGGAGTTACGCCGAAATAGTCTTTAAATTTTCGGTAAAAAAAGCTCAAATTATCATAGCCGATATCGGCCGCAATATGATAGACAGGTGTATCCGTATTGGAAAGAAGGAGCGAGGAACGCGTCATTCGGTGGATCAAAATCAATTGTTTAAACGATCGTCCGGTCGATTTTTTAAGTAGCGCACTCAGGTAGTTCGGATGGAAATTAAAGTGCTCTGCTGTAGAAGCAAGCGTACACGTTTGGAAGTTCTCTTCCAGGTAGTGAAGAATCTCAATGACGGATGGATGGGAAGACGATTTGGCATGCTTCTGGTTCGTATCAAATTGGAATACGCGCAATAGTTCAGAAAAGATCAAGACCATATAACAGTCGATCATCTCTTCAGAACACAGGGATTGATCATAATATTCACACAGAAGCTCCCGCATAAACAAGCCGAGCTTTCTGCTGTTTTCGGAATGAAAAATAATGTATCTGTTGTGCGTCTGATTATCCGAAATTGCATTCACCAGAAAGTCCGTAATCATGCTGCGACTGGACAAGCGACTTAGAAAAGAAGTTGAGAAATATTCTCTGCTCATTGAAATGTTCACAATAATATCATTCTCGCCTGTCGCCAAAATCGCATGTGGCGCTCCGGTATCTACAATACAAATTTGGCCCTCGGTTAATGTCACCGTCTGATTGTTGATGATCTGTGTACACTGCCCCGAATAGACATAATTCATTTCAATATCATTGTGGATATGCATAGGAACCTCAGCAAATCGACTGTGCTTTGTAATCTTGATTTTGCCGCCCTCCAAATAAAACACAAACACTTTTTGGCCGTTATATTCAATCTGTTTAATGCTGTTATATTTCTCGGACAGATACGGATGTTCTCGATAGGCTTCCTCACTTGCCGTCAATTTACGCAGCTTGCGATCCAATTCATCATGTTCCATTAACCCCATCACCCCTCCTATTATTATAACCTTAAGTTTGGACAGTCAACAACTTGTGTTTCGGTATTAATATCCCTAAATAAAAGCGTTATCATGTGAGTATAGAAAGAGAAGTTATCATTTATATCTAAAATATTACAATACACATAAAAGTACACTATTAAGAATATTTTCTTCGGCAAAAAAGTAGTATTCCATAAAAAAAATTATAAATATTCCGGGAGGATATCCATGAAAAAAATAGAAGACGTGCTCGCCGGTCGGCAAGACAACTATATACTCCCTTTCTTTTGGCAGCATGGTGAAGATGAAAGTACGCTGAGAGATTATATGGAAAAAATGCAAAGTACGGGCATTCAAGCCGTATGTGTCGAGTCACGGCCGCATCCTGACTTTGTCGGGGACAAATGGTGGCGAGATATGGACATTATTTTAGATGAAGCCCGGAAACGGAGCATGAAGGTGTGGATTTTGGATGATTCCCATTTCCCAACCGGATATGCCGTCGGGAAAATCAAAAGTGATTTTCCACATCTGCAAAAAAGCTTCCTGAAAACACATCAACAGGATTTTGCAGGTCCACTGAAGCACGCCAGTTTTCTGGTTAAATGGGCGGCCCCGCACCCGGGAGACCGGATTATCGGTGTCATTGCTGCCAAGAAACAGAACATGGATGAGGTTGACACTGATACTTTGATTGATATTAGCCAGTATTTGCATGATGGCAAGGTGTACTGGGATTTGCCGGAGGGAGAATGGCGAATCTTTACACTGGTGCAGACTTTTTACGGTGGAGAAAAGGAAACGGAAGGCTACCTGAATCCGATTGTACCGGAAGCGACGCAGGTCCTGATTGATACGGTATACGAAGCGCACTGGCAGCATTATGAGGCGGACTTTGGTTCCACTATTGCAGGCTTTTTCTCCGATGAACCCCGTTTTGGGAATATGCATGGCGCGTTCGGTTCCATCGGGAGATTCGATATGGTGCTGCCGTGGCGCGACGATATGCTTGATCTGCTGAAGCCGCTGCTATCTGGAGAGGTTCTGCGTTTGCTGCCTTTGCTGTCCGTAGATGGGGGAGCGCAGGCGCACAACGTCCGTTATGCCTACATGAATCTGGTCAGCCAACTGTATGCCGATCACTTTACCGGCAAGCTTGGCGGATGGTGCCGTTCGCATGGGGTCGAATACATCGGTCATTTGATCGAGGACAACAATGCTCATGCGCGACTTGGCTACGGAACAGGGCATTTTTACCGGGGATTGTGGGAACAGGATATGTCCGGTATTGATGTGGTGCTGCATCAAATTATGCCGGGCATGGATCGTGGAACCTTCAAATCCTTTACCTCAAAGGGCTGGGATGGAGAATTTTTTCATTATGGATTGGCGAAAATGGGGGCTTCTCTGGGGCATATAGATCCCAAAAAGAAAGGCCGTACGATGTGCGAAGTATATGGTGCTTATGGCTGGGGAGAAGGACTCAAGCTGATGAAATGGATCACGGACCATATGCTGGTTCGGGGAGTGAACTATTTTGTTCCGCACGCCTTTTCGCCCAAACCGTTCCCTGACCCGGATTGCCCCCCACATTTCTATGCAGACGGGAAAGATCCGCAGTTCAGATACATGCACATTCTGATGCAGTATATGAACCGCATGAGTCACTTGCTGACGGATGGCATCCATATCGCTCAGGCAGCAATCCTGTATCATGCAGAAGCAGAATGGTCAGGGGATTATATGCTGTTCCAAAAGCCGGCACGAGAGCTGACTCAGCATCAAATTGAATTTGATATTGTGCCTGCTGATACGCTAGTTGACGCAATCGTCACAGATGGACAGCTCGTTGTAAACAGCGAATGTTTTGCATGTGTGGTCATTCCTTATGCTGAAGCGCTCCCCTACTCCCTTTTAACCGCATTAGGAGACGGGCTGGATCAAGGACTGCGCGTATTCTTTGTAGGAGGCTTCCCTGAGCGCTTCAGTGAGGGCAGCGGTGCAGAAACAGTGCTGGACAAAATCCGTCAACACAAGAATTCCAGACTGGTTTCATTGGAAACTATAGCTGAAAAACTGCGTGATGAAGGTATCTATGAAATAAATGTATCGGATCACCAGCCGTATCTGCGCTATTATCACTACCAGCAAGCGGACGGAGATGTGTTCATGTTTTTTAACGAGCACCCCTATGAGTCTATGACTTCATCCATTGATATTCCATTGTCCGGCAACGTATATGAGTATGACGCTTTGACGAACCAGCTTGTACAGTTGGATTCGGGTGTCCATCCCGCCGGAACGACTCTGTCTCTGACACTGAGTGCATATGAATCCAAAGTTTTTATATTCAACAGCAGGTTGGATGAGAAACTGGTATCCATGTCAACTCCAAAAACCAACTTATCTGATGCTACAACAACGATAATCGAGGGAAAGTGGAAGGTTTCCTTGGCCTCTGCGGAGCAATATCCTCACTTTGGCGAACAGATTGAACTGAAAGAACTGGTGAATTTAGCGACCCCGGATTTATACCCAGAGTTCGTAGGAACCATGAGATACCAGATTGATTTTGAGGTCACAGCTATGCCAAAGCAGGCGCGATTAGCACTTGGGCAAGCATATGAAGTCGCTGAAGTCTGGATCAACGGTCACTCGGTCGGAAGCCGGATCTGCCCACCATATGATTTTGATGTCACCAAAGCGTTGGTCCCAGGTATAAATACGCTGGTCATTGAAGTAACCAACACGCTCGTCAAAGAGCAAGCCGACTTCCTTTCACAGTATCTGTTACAGGAGCCTACTGGCTTGATTGGACCCGTTCAGTTAACGATGCAGCCATGATGTGATGTTCATAACCCTGGCTCTTTCGAGATTGGAAGAGCCAGGCATTAAAGAAGTATGCTGGAGGGGTTAAAATGGATAAGCAGAAATTAGCCAAGGATATCCTGGAGGGCGTCGGCGGCGAGGAAAACGTCGAGAGCGTCGTTCATTGCATGACCCGGTTACGTTTCAAACTGTACGATGAAAGCGTGCCCAATAAGGAAAAAATACAGAAATTGAAGGGCGTTAAAGGAGTTACCCTAAATGGCGGACAATATCAGGTCATTATCGGTAACGAAGTAGCCGACGTCTATGAAGAGCTTGTGAAGTCTGCTCAATTGGGTTCAGGGGATAAAAGAGGTTCATCTGCTCCCAAGAAAAAGCAGAATTGGTTCAATAATATTCTGGAGACGATCGCGAGCTGCTTTACACCATTGCTTCCTGCACTGGCTGGAGCCGGGATGGTCAAAGCGCTACTGGCTATTCTCACCACACTCCATGTACTTTCCGAAAACAGTGGTACTTACCAGATATTAAACGTTATTGGAGACGGCATATTTCATTTCTTGCCTATACTGCTTGCCATAAGCGCTGCCAGAAGGTTTAAATCCAACGAATTTATAGCTGCAACGATTGCCGCGGCGATGCTCCATCCCAATTTACTGGATTTAAAAAACGGCGGTGCCAGCACGATTGATTTTCTCGGCCTGAACATCCCTCTGGTGAATTACGCTTCTACGGTCATTCCGATTTTGCTAACCATCTGGTTAACGTCTTATGTCGAAAAATTTGTTTACAAACGTACACCTAATGTACTAAAAATCGTATTAGCACCATTAGTAGTGCTTTTGGTTATGATTCCTCTAGCCCTGTATGCCATCGGACCTGTGGGTACGTATGCAGCTCATGGAGTGACAACCGCCATTAATTTCTTGTTTAATACGTCCGGACTGGTGGCCGGGTTTATTCTGGGTGGCTCCATTCAAGCCCTCGTCATCACAGGCATGCACTACGGACTAATCCCAATCATTGTGCAATCCCTGGCTGTGAATGGCTATGATTATACAATACCGGCAACATTTATGGGGGTTATGGGGCAAGCAGGTGCGATCTTAGGCGTTCTGCTACGCACCAAAAACAAAGAATTGAAATCACTCTCCGGCTCTTCTCTGCTCTCCGCCTTGTTGGGGATTACGGAACCCGGAATTTATGGAGTCACACTGCGACTGAAGAAACCTTTTTATGCAGGCATGATTGGCGGGGCCATTGGTGGAGCTATTCCCGGCGCTGTAGGGGCCAAAGCGATTACGATGGCTCCAAGCGGTTTACAATCCCTGCCTATCTTTGCTGGCCCGACATTTGTTTATGTGATTATTGGTATCGTCGTCAGTTTTACCATCGGGGCCGTTGTATCTTATCTGCTTGGATTTAAAGAGCCTGACAATGTGGAAGACGAAGGTGACAATGAAAAGAATACTTCAGACGAGATGAAGCCGCTATCAGGAGAAAAAGTGCTATACGGTCCTCTGAACGGAACTATCATTGAACTAAGCGAAGTTAGCGATCCCGGCTTTGCTGCCATGGGCAAAGGGTTGGCTATTATCCCGGATCACGGACGGGTGATCGCCCCATTTCAGGGTAAAATCGCTACCGTAGCTAAAACGAAACATGCGGTAGCCATTGTCGGCGATGACGGAACCGAGGTGCTCATTCATGTAGGCGTAGACACTGTGAAGCTGAAGGGTGAATTTTTTACGACTCATGTTCATGCAGGCGATGAAGTACAGGCGGGAGATGTACTGCTGGAGTTTGAACCGGGCCCGATCAAGGCTGCCGGGTACGACACCACCACATCTGTTGTCATTACGAACAGTGATGAGAACACCGAGATTTTGAACAATGCCGGGACAACAGCCGTTGAACGCGCTCCATTTATGACGGTTGTTGCGAAATAACCCGGTATGCTGAGAGACAATAGAAAACAGGACTCCTGTGCTGGTGTGCATAAGGAGCCCTGTTTTCGTTTCGTTACCTATTCTTTTAATTCATGACAGTTACTTGAATTCGGATGTTTCACGAATGGCCCGATCCGTCAACTGGGTTCAGGACAGCGTCCTCCATCGGCTGGTTATGCAGAAGTTTTGATTTTATAACCCTAAATTCCAATGAATTAACTTGTAATTATACATTCCTTTATATACAATAAAATCAAAACCCCCTTATCTCCACCAAAGGAGAGGTGACATTGTTGTGAAAAGAGTAAAGAACGAAGATCACTTCGACATCGTGGAAGACCATTATTTCACAGCTACTGAATTGGAAAAATCCAGCGCGATATGGCCAGTCAGGCTCGGTATGGATATTTCCAAGACCAGCTGTCATGTCGGCCCCAAGGCTGTGCCTTATTTCTATTTAATTTTTGTGCTTGACGGTCAGGCTGAGTTTATTTATAAGCAAAAGAAATATCATGTGCAAAAGTCCGACCTGTTCTGCTTCTTCCCGCATCTTGCACATGAATATTACACGGATCAGGAGAACCCGCTGCAAAAGGTATGGATTGCTTTTGAGGGACCCAAATCCCTTGCGCTGCTGGAGCGAATCGGGATTAAGCCCTGTACGCCTTTTTTGGCCAACGCAGTAAGCGAGGAAGTCACTGGACTCATCTCGAATTTGTTTTCCATTGTAAATGACAACAGCAGACGTGACAGCGATCTCTCGCGTCTCATTACACTGCACCAGATTTTCGAGGAGCTGTCCCGCACCACATCGGACACACTACGCAATTCTGTATGCTCCGACTATTGGCTACAGCAGGGGAAAGATTACATTGATATGCACTATTGTGACCGCATTACGATTGAACAGATTGCCGAGCATGTAGGCGTGGATCGCGCGCATTTTTCACGCAAATTCCATTCCACCTTCCTGATTTCCCCCGCCAAGTATTTGCAAAACCTCAAAATCGATGAGGCCAAAAGATTGCTGGAGCAAACGACTTACAATTTGTCGATCATTGCCCAGTCCATCGGCTACACGGATATGTCCACCTTTTCCAAGGCATTTAAGAAAACGGCAGGGATTCCGCCACGTGAGCATCGGTTCCGACATCAAGCCCGGCAAGAGTTCCACACGCCAACGCTTAGCATGTAGCGAGGCGTGGCAAGGTGTGGAAAAACAGCATCTGGATAATAGTATGGGTATGCTTGCATGGAGTTCAGCAGCGATACAGGAGAACAACCGTGTACGGTGGTTCTCCTTTTTTTATGACCTGATCCTAATTCCGATTTGGTTCTTAGCCCTTTCAACGCTATAATAGGCATCAAACCAACAGGAAAGGTACGTGAAACAAATGCTGCGATTCAATGCGATACGTACGGGCTATCTGCTGGGCATCTCACTGGTACTGGCCGCGATTATTTATTTTTTCGCCTCCAATTGGGGTGGGCTGGATCGGACGGCCAAAATTGTGCTGGCTGCTGCGCTTATCGTTCTGTTCTATGGTTTGTCCTTTGTATTTGCACGTGTACGCGCTGTTCCCAGTCAGCAAGCCTTTCTGTCGAATGTATTTCTGGTAGCTGGCTGTATAGCCTTTGGCGTTTCCGTGGCGTTGCTTGGTCAAATATACAATTCCCACGCGGATAGTTACGGGTTGTTTTTAATTTGGTCGGTTCCGGCTCTGCTGCTAAGCTGGATTACCCGCTACAATCCTTTTTATATGCTGTCTTTTGTGCTGATTCATCTCGCCTTGTGGCTCTACTTTTACCCTACGATGCAAAGCGCGCCTTACAGCGAACTGGAATCTTTGTCCATCGCCGGATTGTTCGCACTGGTCAATCTGGTGTTGTTTCTATTGACATTCCTTCATCGCATACATTCTGGACCGCTGAAAAATATGAGCTTTATCGTTTTCCATATAGCCGTGCTGACGATGACTAACTCTTTTGCATTGGATGAATATGGTCTCATTATGAACATACCATGTATCGCTGTAATCGCTATTGGATTTTATGTGTTTACCAAGGTCCGACTGAGTAAAACGCTGCTCACCTTGAATGCATTGGCGACCTCCGCTTTTGCTGTCTTTAAATTTATCGAGCTGGCGGAAGCGTACTCTTCATCGCTGTTCTTTGTCTTTGGGTTGATTTTTGTGGCGCTGCTGTTGACGGGTAATGTATGGTTTTTCCGTTATTTGAATCGTTTGGGGAAAACACCGCCGGAAGCTGGGGAAATATCCAACGAGAACAAAGGGGATATCGCAAAATCCGATACGGAGACAACGGGCATCAGTACATCAAAGACTGAGACAACCGTTCCCGAAGAACGTAGCAGTGAATGGATCAGCAAAACCGTATCCCGCGTGATCAAAGTGGTTGGAGTGCTGATTGGAAGTATATCCCTGATCGGACTGATTAACATTAGCACGAATGTAAACCACACCGAATATGTACTGTTGGGTGTGTCGTTGCTGCTTATGATTTCGATGATTGTCATTCCGGAATCCAAGCTGGATTCTGTAATACGTTATACCCTGTTGACGATCAGCTATATTACAGGCTGGGCAGCCATTTTATGGTCAGATATAACGTTGCTTTCGGTATTATTTCTGATCGTTTCCATCGCCGGATGGTTTCGCTCCAAAGGGAAAAGGCAACTCTTTTTTACCTATACCTTTGTAAACCTGAATTTGGCGACCATTCTATTTCAGCAGTTTCAGGAGTGGGATTCTTGGAACTGGTCCTTTGAGTACATTATCCTTTCTCTTTTCTTGGTCAATGCTGTGCTGTATGCAGCAAGTTATTTTATACCCAAGACGGCATCGCGGGAACACCTTCGGGATAGCTCCTTATTTTTCAGCTTGCTGTTTATGTTTTGGGCGACCTTTTTCAAGGATGTCATTCCACACTCTTATGTGCTGATTAACATTCTTTATTTCGTTATCGTTACAGGCATGGTCTTTGCCTTCATCCGACTAAAACATAGATCGGAGGCCATCACAAGCGTAGCGTTCTGGTTTATTTTTATTGGCTTCAAATACTATGATTTGTTGTGGACGCTACTGTATAAGTCCTTTACGCTGGCGCTGCTGGGTATCATTGCACTCGGAATTACGTGGTGGGCGGATCGGCGGATGGCCCATAGCGGCAAGACAGCGTTTGAGGCCGACCACCGCAGCTTTAGCTTCATGCGCTTAAGCCCGCTGCTGATCGCTGTAGTCATCGTGCTACAGCTCGGTGTGATCGGCTATCAGACCGTGAGAAGTGAAACCCTGCTTGCCACAGGCGCTTCCATCAAGCTCAAACTGGCTCCTGTAGACCCTCGCTCTCTGTTACAAGGCGATTATGTCATGCTGAATTACGATATCTCTACCCCTTTTTCGCAGGACAATTGGAACCGGGGCAAGGTTAAAGTCGTTCTCACGCCGGGTAGCCAAGGAGTATATATCGCTGATCGACTGTACCAGGATGGTGAAAAGCTTTCCAATCATGAGGTTATTCTAAATGGACAATGGAATGGTTCACGTATTCAGTACGGTATTGAGAATTATTTCATCCCTGAGGGAACCGGGCGTAATGTTGAACAGAACGCTCATTATGCCTACATTCGGGTAAGTCAGAACGGGGATGCGTTGCTGGAACGGCTGTCAGACAGCTAACCGGAGATCATGGAGCACATCGTACCCAGTGGGGTCTTATCCTGCTGTTGTACGTCACGCCTGCATGATGCGAAGATCCAGTCGTCATTACAAAAAACAGGCTGAACCAAGCCCCTCCATTACTGGAGAGTCACTTGGTTCAGCCTGTTTACTTTTACAGTACAGTGGGAGGACGCCCCTTATGAATTGCCTTCTTCATCTTACGCTCAGCCCCGCCTATGCGTCTCTCGACCATGCCACAATCCCTTGGATATCCTCCGGCTGAGTCCGGCAACAACCACCAATCAGACGGGCTCCTGCTTCATACCATTGGCGGGCACTCTGCCCGAACGTCCCGGTACAGCTCGTACCGTGCCATGTCTTGGTAACCGGGTCATATTCCTCCCCCAGATTGGGATACACCACCACGGGCTTATCTGTATGACTGCGCATTTCGTGGATGAGTGATGGAATGTACTGCGGCAAAGTACAATTAATACCTACGGCAGCCACTTGCTCATGCTCATCCAGCCATTCGGCGCAATCAGCGGCGGACTCCCCATTGCTGATGTGCTGCCCATCCTTTGCACTAAAGCTGATCCAGGCATACGTACCGGGAAATTCCTTTAGCAATCGCGTGATGGCCTTGGCTTCGACCAGACATGGTATTGTTTCACAGGCTAAAATGTCTGCGCCCGCCTCAATCAGCGCTTTCATACGCGGTCGGTGAAACTCGACAAGCTGCTCTTCGCTCAGCTTGTAATCACCACGGTATTCAGATCCATCCGCCAAAAACGCCCCGTAGGGGCCGACGGAGGCCGCGACCAGCGGTTTGGGACGCTGCTGTTGTTTTGCACCAGCCGTAATGTCTGCCCAAAATTCATCCCGCGCCTGTACGGCAATCCGTACCGAGGACTGAATCAACTCCAGCGCTTCATTTTCGCTTAAACCCCGTTTGACGTAGCCTTCAACGGTAGCCTGATAGCTCGCAGTGATCGCGCAGTCTGCCCCCGCTTCGAAATAGTCTCTATGCACACGCTTGATAGACTCCGGGTGCTCATGAAGTATTTTAGCCGACCATAAGCTGTCGTTCAGATCATGCCCGTGACGCTCCAGCTCCGTAGCCATTGCGCCATCCAGCACGATCAGCGAAAATTCGTCCAGTATATGCTGTATCGGATTCATAGGTTCCTCCTGCTTGTTTCCTCTATTTAACCCACTGATTAAGTGGGGTTTAATGATTTATATTATAGCATGTATGTTGGTGAGTACCTCTCATTTTCCCATCTGATGTAACGTATAAATTTTTTAAATTAGTTTCATAAGTTAAATTAATTACATATTGTTCTTTTTTTCACAAAGTCATTTTACTATAAAGGTGCAAACCAACACTTTGGCCAAAAGATCAGGGAATTGCATAGTCACTTTTGTGAAAAAAGGTACAAGAGAGGGTTTTATCTATGTCTTTACTAGAAATGATTACAGCGACCTTAACAGATAACAAAATTGTCAGTTCTATTGCTTCCACCGTTTTTATTATCCTTCTTGGTTTCTTTTGCCGCAAGAAGGGGATTTTTAACGCAGCAGTAGGAAAGTTGTTATCCAAGGTTGTTCTAACCGTGGCTCTACCAGCACTAGCCTTTAATTCTTTCATGCAAGATATTAATCCTATAATGTTAAAACAAGGTATGAATGTTTTAATATGGGGTATTCTCATTTATATTATTCTCATCTTTATTTCAAAACCTTTCTTCCTGAGCTACGACAAGGATAAACAGGATGTTTTACGAGTGTTGACTATTTTCGGTTCTACTACTTTTTTCGGAATTCCAATTGTCGGGGCCATTTATGGGCCTACCGGAGTTATGTACAGTTCCATTTTTAATATAGGCTACCGCATTTTCTTATACTCCTATGGCTATATCAAAATGAGCGGCTTAAAAATGGAGCTTAAAAATCTCAAAACCATGTTTTTAAATCCGATTGTTATCGCCACTTTTCTAGGCTTATTTGTTTGGTTGCTTCAGGGCTATTTGCCACAAATGAGCGTAGCTACAGAGGATGGGGCCATTCAGCAGTTTGCTTTTCTAAGAATTGATCAAACCGCTGTCTGGTTGTTCAAGCCCATGACCTACCTTGCTGGGCTAGCTTCTCCATTAGCCTGGTTATCGATTGGCTCGACATTGGGTGAGATCAGCTTCAAATCGGCAGCTACTGATAAGACCTCTTGGTATTACAGCATAGTTAAAGTTTGGCTTGTACCCATTGTTAACATCATTTTACTGGCCTTGTTGACTGTATCTCATATTCTGTCAGTCGATTCTGTCGCTTTATCTACTATTGTCATTATGATGGCTACTCCTACAGCTACCGTAGCGGCAGCCTATGCCATCAGTTTTGACAAGGAAGCCATATTGACATCCAATGCATCGCTTCTATCTACTATAACTTCTGTCGTCATGATTCCAGTTTGGATCATCACGCTAAATATCATTGATAAAATTGGCATTTTCTAAATCAGGGGGAAAACAACATGTTAAAAATCATTTGCTATGGTGTCCGTTCTTATGAGCAACCATATTTCCATGACCTCAATAAATATAACTTCCAACTAACGTTGGTAGAAGAACTGTTAACCTCCAGCAATGCAGAGTTGGCACAGCATCACGATGCCGTTTTGTTAAGAGGAAACTGTGCCGCGAATCGAGAGAATCTCACGAAATTTAAGGAATACGGCATTCAATATGTTTTCACCAGAACGGTCGGAATCAACCACATTGATTTGGATGCCTGCAGCGAATTCGGAATGAAGGTCGCACGCGTGCCATCCTACTCTCCGAATGCCATCGCGGAGCTATCCTTAACTCTGGCTATGATGCTGTTTCGTCATACAGCTTATATGACTGCCAAAAGCTCGTTCAAAAATTTCATTGTGGACGAGCATACATTCAGCAAAGAGATCCATAACTGTAAAGTTGGGATCATCGGGGTCGGTCGCATTGGTCTGACGGAAGCCAAATTGTTTAAAGGCTTAGGAGCATCTGTTATTGGCTATGATGTGTACCAATCCGACATAGCCAAGGAAGTCATTCCATTTACAACCTTAGATAAACTACTGGCAGAGAGTGATATCGTCAGTGTGCACGTTCCTTATCTGCCGAGACAGAACGACAAAATGATTAATGCCAGCTTTTTAGAAAAAATGAAAAAGGGCTCTATTCTAATCAATACTTCACGTGGCGAATTACAAGATAACCAAGCCATTTTGGACGCTTTGCTTAGCAACCATCTGGAAGGCTTCGCTACGGATGTCTTCCCTAAAGAAGATGAATTATTTTTCAGAGCATTTGACCCATGGCAAATGCTCCCCGATCCAACGATCCAGAAGCTTATTGAGCTGTATCCAAGAGTTTTGGTTACGCCTCATGCCGGCTCGAATACCGTTACGGCGCTATCCAACATGATTGAAACCAGCTACGACAACTTCCATGATATACTCACGGCCCAATCTTCGGATAATCTGGTCCCACTTCCTGTTCTTTCTATGAACTAATCAGGAAGCTCAACACTCTCGTTGGACAAAAGAGAACCGCTATTTCCAGAATTACAATGGAAATAGCGGTTCTTTTAAATTAGGATTCACCTGATAGAGCATTAGCGGCCTTCCAACCTTGTGGTATTCTATAGATTCAATCAAGAAGCTATCCTCCACCAGGAATTGGATATATTTTTTTACCGTAATACGAGACAGGTCCACTTCTCTAGCTAAGGCTTCGACGGAAAATGGACCGTCCAGCTCTTGGATGCTTTTCAGTATCGTGGTCATGGTCAGTTTCGACAAATTTTTGGACAGGTTTCTGGAAAGATTCTTGGATAGGTTTTCAGAAGGTTCTTTCTTCTCCATACCCGTATGCTCTTCTTTATTAAAATAGTGATCAATGACAGCTTGATTAATTCCGTTCCCTTCCTCCATCACCGTAGCCAAACGCTGGATTTTCTCAACAGCCAGCTTAAAGCGTTCGAATGTAAAAGGTTTAATTAAATAGTCCGCAACTCCATAAAAAACAGCTTCCTTCACCGTTTGAATATCTTTTGCAGCCGTAATTAAAATAACCGACGCGTGATACTGATGCTCCTGAATATGTGATAATAAAGTCAATCCGCTTTTTCCGGGTAAATAAACGTCAAGTAATACCAGATCTGGTGTCCATTTTTGAAGACAATCCTGTGCCTTCTTGACAGTATCTGCCCTACATACAACATCCAAATTGTCCATGCGTTCAATAAACTGTTGATTTAGCTCAGCAACCATGGGATCATCCTCAACAATCAAAACCTTCATTCATTTGTCACCTCCAATGTACAGGGCAACTCTACATATATACTTGTTCCCAGACCCGGTTGGCTGTCAAGCTCAATGATCCCCTGATGATTTTCTACCATGGTTCTAACCAGATTCAAGCCGTAGCCTCTGTCTTCACCTTTGGTTGAGAAGCCATGCTCGAATATTCTTTTTTGCATTTCATAATCAATCCCCATACCATTATCTTTCACTTTCAGAATGAATACATTTCCCTCACATTCATAGTTCAATTTCAACTCAATTCTACCAGGTTGTTTTTTTTGTAAAATCGAGTCTATGGCGTTGTCAAAAAAATTGCCCAGTATGTGTATGACATCATGAACGATGTCCTGCATCTCCACATTGGAGACGTTTGAACTTTCTTCAAGAAGAACCGAAATATTCTGTTCGCGTGCTTCGTTGATCTTACCCATAATAAAACCTGCTAATGCCGGAACTTTAATTCTCTCGGTCAAAAACCCTACCTCATTTTGATATCGGTGAGTTAGCTGCTGGATATACTGACTAACCTCCGTATATTGCCTCATTTCAATCAACCCGGATATCACGTGCATTTTGTTCATAAATTCATGGGTCTGTCCGCGCAGGGAGTTAATATAATATTTTGTACCACTTAACTGGTTGCTAAGATGAATCATCTCGGATTGGTCTCGCAGCGTTGCAACTGCTCCAAAAAACTCATTTTCAATATACATAGGGGTTACTGTCGCAATGACTTCTATACCATTCACATAAAATGAGCGATCCTTGATCTTCTTCTTGTCATCAAACACTCTCTTGAAGAGCACATTATAAAAGTTGGTATCGACCTGCTCGCCAATCGGGGCTTCCATGTCCTGGTTCGCCAATTGATACTTGGCCTGAGCTTCTTTGTTCATGAGTATAATTTTCTTGTCAGCCGAAATGGCTATAATTCCTTCAGCGACCTCATTTTCAATAATTTCTTTTTCACGTAATCGTGCTGCTATTTCTTGCGGCTCAAGCCCGAATAAAATCGTTTTGATTTTTTGAGCCAGGATGATAGCGCCCAGAACCCCACTAAAGAGCCCAAGCATCAGTCCTCCAAAAATGGTATACTGCGCCTGCATCAAATCATGATTCAGGGTTCTCATGGTCAGTCCTACACATACAATGCCAATGACCTCATTCTGTTTATTAAATATCGGCGTAAAATATCGGTAGCCTTTGCCTAAAATACCTATATTTTCGGAAAAATGGCCCTGACCGGATAGCGCTCTTCTGGCATCATTCAGATCAGAGAACGGTTTGCCAACCATCGTTTCATCCGGATGGGATAGTCGAATTAAATCACGGTTCAGAATGACAACAAAATCTACATTAACGTTATTCATTACTCTGAGCGAATAGTCCTGGATCTGCTTCACAGGAACTCCATGCTCAACATTTCGAATGACATCGCTGTCACTTGCAATGACCTTGGCAATACCCGAAAGTTTTTCCTTCGTATTATCAAAATGCTTGTTAATCACGAAATTACGAATGAGAAGCAAGGATATAATTAAGGAAATAATAATAACTAAAACAACCAAAATAATAATCATAAACTGTAGCGAAACTTTGAATTGTCGTCTCGGTTTCGACTTACCTTTAAATCTCAACCCCATCACCTAGCTTCTTTCTCAAGCTCTCCATTGGGAAGAAGAGCATGTCTTCTATCCTATTAATTCCTTGATATTCGACACTGTTTGACAATTTCCCTCTTAATCTGCAAACTTTAAGAGCTCCAATGACAACAAACGGAGCCTCTATCTGAAATAAAACAATATGCTGAATAAGGAAGAACTAATTCTCCATTTCGTTCATTTTGAATAAGTGAGATATTGCTCACTAGATACACATGGATGTTTCGGTAAAATAAACATAAAACCCCCTTGTCTTGAACAGACAGGGAGGTTCTATGTGCTTTCATTATGAAAATGAGGAAGTATTTTATACGATTCCCCGTATCTCGTCCAACGTCTGCACCTTTTCCCGCAGCATCCATTGTTCAAGACCGTAGACCAGCTCGGCCCCTGCGTGCAAGTGGACAAAATTGTATGTTCCCACCTGAATCGCAGCCGCTCCTGCCATCGTAAATTCGATAATATCCTCCACCGAGCTGATGCCCCCCATCCCGATTACCGGAATGGATACTGCTTGCGCCACCTGATGAACCATGCGCAAGGCAATCGGCTTGATCGCCGGGCCAGAAAGACCTGCATACGTATTCGTAAAAACACTTCGCTGCCGACGTATATCAATTTTCATCGCAGAAAATGTATTGATCAGCGAGACACCGTCTGCGCCTTCTTCCTCGCACATGACCGCCATCTGCGTAATATTCTCTGCATTTGGGGACAACTTCACGACAAGCGGAAGCGCCGTTACATTGCGCACCTGCCGTACTACGTCCCGCGCCACCTCCGTCTGAATGCCGAATTGCATTCCGCCCTGCTTTACGTTGGGACAGGAAATGTTCAGTTCCAGCATATCGACGCCTCTGCGATTCATCGTGCGCCGTTTTTGCGCATTTTCCGTAATCATGGCTACAGCCTGAACGTACTCCTCCAGATTCGAGCCACCGACATTAGCAATCACAGCCGTGTCCCAGCGCGTCATGTCATCCAGCTCATCCTTCAAAAAGGCCGCAACCCCCCGGATTTTCCAGTCCCACACTATTGAGCATACCAGATGCTGTTTCATGTATGCGTGATCCGGTATTGCCCGCCTTCGGATGAAGGGTTAATCCCTTGCCAACGATGCCCCCCAACAGTTCAGGAGAGTAAAATTCCGCATACTCACGCCCGAACCCAAATGTACCGGATGCCATGATGATCGGGTTCTTGAACGGTACGCCCGCAATATTACACGCCATGGAGATCATCAAAATCCACCTCCTCTACCGGGAATACAGGCCCTTCCTTACACACCCTCTTATTACCTCCACGGGTATGCATGGTGCAGCCCAAACACGCGCCAATACCACAGGCCATATGTCTTTCTGTTGAAATATATAAACGGGATGACGAGCCTTCTGTCTTCTCCGCAAGCGCTTGTAGCATCGGAGTCGGCCCACAGGAAAACATATTCGCATAGAGATGAGGATCGACCTTCTCGACGATGCTTCCCCCTACACGAACCTGCACAGATGCTGCCACAGCTTCAAAAGCATCCACCCCAAAGGCTTGCAGCGCAAATCCCAGATAAACATGTGCATGCGGATAATGCTTTGCAGCCAGCAGCAAGGGGGCCGTGCCCATACCACCGCCGATTAAGGCCAAGCTGCCTTCTACCTGAGGAAAGCCATTGCCGAAAGGTCCTTCCAACTGAATCTCCTGCCCCGACTGCAACTGGGAAAACAAATGGGTCCCTTCTCCAACAACCCGATATAAAAAGGAAATGTCCTCATCCCCGATATCGTAAATGCTGATAGGTCTAGGTAGCAATGGGTACCCGGTTCCGCTGCGCAGCATGTAAAACTGGCCCATTTCCCCTTTAAAGGTTCCCTCTATTTTCATCATATAAATGCCCGGAACGAGCGCCACATTCGAAATTACGTTAGCCATATAACCCCTCCACTAACCACTCACTATAACGTAAAAACAGCCATGATTACGTGACTATTTTCACATTTATAGACTAAGTTAGGTAGGAGCGCTTTTCTTTCTCCTCAATAATCCAGACATAAAAAAGCGTACTCCTGTTAAAGAGTACGCTTCTGTATTAACTAATCGCCTCGCGTTCCGGATTGCGACTACCTTTTGCATCCTTGCGGATTTGCTTGCTGCGCAACTGTCCGCAAGCCGCGTCAATGTCGACTCCATGCTCCAGCCGAACACTACAGCTAATGCCTTGTTTTTTCAGAACATCATAGAAGCCCGTAATCGACTCCGACTCACTCCGCTGGTATTGGCTATGCTCATCCACCGGATTGTATGGAATCAGGTTTACATTTGCCAAATTACGACGGTGGCCTACCAACTCAGCCAACTCCAGCGCATGCTCCTTGGTATCATTAATATCCTTCAGCAAAATATACTCCAGCGTAATACGACGATTTGTTTTGTCCAAATAATAATCAATCGCCTGCATCAGCTTCTCAATCGGGATCGCCCGATTGATCTTCATAATGCGGGTACGAGTCTCATTATTCGGTGCATGAAGGGAAATCGCCAAATTGACATGCAGATCGGAATCGGCAAATTCAATAATTTTATCGGCAAGTCCGCTCGTGGAAACTGTAATATGACGCGGACCAATCGCCAGCCCTTTATGATCCTTAATGACTCGGATAAAGTCGGACAGGTTCACGAAGTTATCAAACGGCTCACCAATCCCCATCACGACGACGTGACTGACCCGGTCGCCTGGACGTTCCTGATCCAGATACAACTGCACCTTCATAATCTGCTCGACGATTTCACCGCTGGACAGGTCACGACTCTTCTTCAACAGCCCGCTCGCGCAAAAGCTGCACCCGATGTTACAGCCCACCTGCGTTGTCACACATACCGACAGCCCAAACTTGTGCCGCATCAATACTGTCTCAATCAGATTTCCATCCTGGAGACGGAACAAGAATTTGACCGTCCCATCCGCCGACTGCTGCTTTACGTGTTCCTCCAATGTTTCAATCGGAAAATGCTCTGCCAACAGGCGGGTACAGTTCTCATGAACCTCCGTCATCGCGGCAAAATCAGTAATCCGTTTCCGATAAAGTGCGTCCCATACCTGCAACGCCCGGGATTTCTTATGTCCACGCTCGATGAGCCATGCTGTCAACTGATCTAGTGTTAATCCATAAATGGATTCTTTTTTCATGTTCGATCCTCTTTTCAAAACGTTAAAATTCGTCTCAGCCATCATTGCATCATAGCATGTTTAAGCAGTCTTCGCTATTTAAACGCTTCTTTCATTGTCCCAAATTTTAATTATGAACACAAGAGGGAGAGACGAATTGTATCTTCCAAAATTTCAGTATGAAATTCCGACTTGAAACAGAGTATGCGTCCCATTAAACTAGGCGACAGAGTCTGTTCAACAAGAGCACGCAAAGACAGGATTACGGACACCGCTAATGATATGATTACAACCAAGGAAGGTGATGCGGTTGGAATGGTTACTTCGGATCAAGAACGCACTGGATCTGATGGAAGAAAGAATGCAGCAGCCGCTGGATATCGACGAAATTGCAAAGGCAGCCTATTCGTCTCCCTTTCATTTCCAACGTATGTTTCATATGCTAACCGGCGTCACGGTAGCCGAATATATACGTAAACGTCGATTGACCTTGGCTGCACAGGAATTGAGTCTTTCTACCACCAAAGTCTTGGATGTAGCGTTCAAATACGGATATGATTCCCCCGAATCTTTTTCTAAAGCGTTCCGTAAGGTACATGGTATATCTCCCTCTGAGGCCAGAAGCCCTGGGGTGAACCTGAAAGCCTTTCCACGCATTACCTTCCATCTATCGTTGAAGGGAGATCAGGATATGGATTATAAAATTGTAGAGAAAGCGGCCTTTACGGTCATTGGCAAGTCCATCCAAGTCACAACGAAAGACGGTGAAAATTTCCGGGAAATCCCGAAATTCTGGGACGAGCTGAACGCTGATGGTACATCGGATCGGATTCAAGCCTTGGGAACAAGCGACGATATCCTCGGTATTTGTTTGGATTTCAAGCATGGGGAAGAGAAATTTACGTACCTGATTGCCGCCGAAGGCAGTGAGGACGTAGCTGCTTCCAACGGATTGGATGCCAGAACGATTCCGGCCGAAACTTGGGCCGTGTTTACATCCATCGGCCCTATGCCTCATTCGATCCAAAAGGTATGGCAACGAATTTTTCAGGAATGGTTCCCGGCCAGCAATTATGAGCATTCAGGCGGACCCGAGCTGGAGGTATATATGATGGGGGACTCGCGGGCTGAGGACTATCGCTGCGAAGTATGGATTCCAGTTATGAAAAAGTAAACCTATAACAAAGCTGATAAACATCTATAAACAAGTACGAGACAGAAAAACCACCAGGAATAGGTTCGAGAGCCTAGCTATCCGGTGGTTTTTCATACTGTATGGATTTCTCGATGTGTCTGCTACGCAAGCAGGCATTTTTTTGTTGTATACAATTGCTCGGAAAATGATCGAAAATGGATCTCCGGTCAGCCTACAATAACTTTTTGAGTTGAGATATACGGCCTTGCGAAACGCCAATCCATTTGGCGTATTCGCTTTGCTTGGCATTGGGATGTTCACGCATCAATTCCCTTAGTTTTTCGATCAAGTTTTGTGTCGGCTGATACGTTCGTTTTTCTCTTTGTCTTGGCTCCTTAATCTTGGGCAATGGTATTGTACTAATATTCCCCTTCAATTCAGCTATGCAGTTCGTACATAAAAGCTTGCCCTTGAAATAGGTTAGACGTTCAATTGAGCCACACAGTTTACAAGAAGTGCCGACATACTTTTGCAGACCAAAGAAGCTCCCTTCATCATCCACAAGAAATTCAATAGCATCACCAACCTCCAAGTTCATGGTTACGCGCATTTCTTTGGGTATAACGATCCGAAATAACGTATCTAGAGAGCGTATCATACCTGTATTTTTCAATGCTAACCTCTCCTTTTGAGTATGGTAGAATTGATGCCCGGATTGGACTTAATCTCTTTCTCATTATTTTTGTTCTGTGTAATTGTTTGACAAAGATTCCTTAAACGAGCTATTGGTATGCGTAACATATCAGAATATTCCTGTTGTGTAGCGTCAGGGTACTTTTCTAGCAAAACCAAAAGCAGCTGTGTCATCACCTCTTTTGGTTGTGGATTCCGTTTATCCTTTTGAGTAGCTATCAATTGACTTTTACATTCATTGCATATGAGAGAATTTTTAAAGGTGCTTAATACTTCGGTTGATTGGCAAAATTTACAGGATTGGCCGATGTATTTACCTAGTGATATTGTGCTCGCTTCTGCATCCATAAAAATTTCCACTGAATCGCCTGGTCTAATATCAACCATATATAGTATTTCTTTAGGCATTCCGAATCGTCCTAGCGAGTCTATCTTTCTTGTCATTGCTATATTTCTCATTGAAACAACTCCTATTACCAAGATAAAAAGCAATAAAATAGAAGCATTTATTATTATTCCATAAGATGGTATAATTAAGGAAAGGCAAAAATTTTATTATATTATAAGATTTCCAATTAATTTTTTTATTAAAATGAGCATCATATTATAGTTCACGCTGAGAGGGTGGTTTATTCATGGAAATCACACCTAAGATAAGAGCAGAAATTCAAACATATCTGAAAGAAAAAGGCTTGAGCAAGACTCAATTTGGGCACATCGCAGGCTTGAATCCCGGCACGATGAGTGGCATTTTGACGAGCAACCGTCCTATTTCCGTTTACCAATTGGATCTCATTACTGCGGGCATGAATTTACCACCGGATCATTTTTATGAACGGTATGTTGAAGAGTGCACTGTAGATGAACCGATTAACTGGCGAAGAATTTGCCCCTTCCTGTACCGATGTGTGCAGTTTCATCGGCTGGATTGTTTGCAGCGAGTGGTAAGTGTTCTACTAGATAATCTTGGCTATCTTCCCAACCTTTTTGAATTAGCCGAAGCTTCTTTCCAAAATGGGTATCAGGACGCAGCCGCTTACCTGTATGAAAATATAGCCGAGAGTGAAAAGCAGCAGCATTCCGAACGACTTGCCTTGTCCCATTATCGGTTGTTTCAGATTGCGGTTGGAAAGGACCAGAATCGCAATATGGACGCCGCGGCCAAATTTGAATCGTTTGTCCATCGTTTGCATGAAGCCGACCAACTGGATGCGTTGAAGGATTTAGCGAATGTGTACAGAGCATTGAGTCAGTGGGACAAGGTGTATAAGTATGCAAAGCAGATGGGACAGCTAGGGAGAATATACTATGACATGGTTCATAACTCTGAGCGCAAGGAAAAAGAACCACAAAAGAAGCTAAGCAGGCCGCTCTTTGTATACATAGCTTACGCCGAATTGATGTGTGCTAATGCTTGCGATGCCAAGGGAGATCATGAGCAGGCATTAGTACATCTTCAAGGCTATGCTGATCTGAGCTGGGTTAAGGAAAGTGACTCGGACACGCTCCATTGGTTGGGCCAATTCCAGCATTGGGCGAAAATTAATAGGTATGTGAACAAGCTGATGTCGGGAGATGTGAGTGTCCTGCCGGATTACGTAGAGTATATGGCTGGCGAAAAAGTTATTTTTGCCGAGCTCTTAAACGTTATTGAAGCAGCCAATCGCTATAACATAGATGTGGATCATATCCTTCGGCGCTTTGAACCTCACATTACGGCGTATCAGGAAGTACCATCTACGGATATGTACACAAAACAATTTTTACCACAGCAGTATGCACGGTTTTGGTACAAGATGGCTAACTATAGTCTGAATAAGGGCAGATACTCTTATGGCTTCGAGTGCCTTTTAGTCGCTTGGGAACATGCTCTTACAATTAATAATCAACTGATTATTTCAAATTGTGCACGATTATTTGAGCGCTTTAGTGTGAAAGCTGTCCTTGAAACAGGAAGAAAACTTCAAAAAATGTGGAACGAAATCGATCAAAAAGATGGCTTTGCTCTTGGCAGCAGCTAGCTTTGTACTGGTACTCGTACTACCAGTTCAGCCTAAAGATCCTGCCCTGGGCATATTCAAACCGCAAGAACACATTGGTGGAGCTTGATCCTAGCACTATTTTATTACCATTGACCAGCCTAGCCGCTGGTCTTTTTTTGCTATATTTTGCTGATTTTTGATTGCTAAACAGCCATTCACATTTCCACATTCCAATCTAAAATGAGATTAATTGGGATGGAATGCGCTATGAAACGTTAAATCAGCAGTTGGAAGCTGTCCCAATTTCTTTAGCCAATCACAATGATTTCAGTTCATGTCTACAGGCGATACAAACAAAGGAATCTCTATATGGCACCAGACTATCTTTTGAGCCACATAACCCACATTGTTCTTTGTCTATTTGGTGTAGGATGATGCCTTGTTCTGTTGAGGACAATGAGAACGCGTCCTGCTTTACAATGCCTAATTCCCTCCTTATATCCATCGGTATAACGACTCTTCCCAAGGTATCTACTTTTCTAATCCATCTTGATGTATGCAAAAACAACCCTCCTATCACTTAATGAATATTATTCTATAAAGTGTCTTATTTTATAGTTAAATACATTCTCATTCCAAAAATTAACATGCACAAAAAATGTAATGTAACTGTTCAATCATAAATCCGCATGTTGGCTGGATTTTCCTGACCATACACCCAGTGATCAGAAGGCAAGGCACTCGCACGATGACCATGCTAAAAAGCAGCTCACCACATACAAGAATATTAACCCTTTATTATTGAACTTTTTTATATAGAGACAGATTGTCAAACCAAGTGCGACAGTTACTCTGAAAAGGATTCGTGAGCGGTTTTCCACCCCAAACATTTTCGGGGTCTATGATTAATTAGGCGGAGAGCTACTGATGTGGATCATATTCTCCAGCGCTTTGAACCTCAAATTACGGCGTATCAGGAAGTTTCATCTACGGATATGTACACACAACAATTCTTACCGCAGCAGTATGCACGTTTTTGCTATATTTTGCTGATTTTTGATTGCTAAAACAGCCATTCATATTTCCACATTCCATCCTAAAATGAGATACATTAGGAGGAAATGCGCTATGAATACAGATGAAACGTTAAATCAACAGTTGGAAGATGCCCGGCAACGATTGCATGATCTGTACGAAACAGTATGGTTTCGGACATGCCTGTGTGCTTGAACAGTCTATGCTTTTGGATGAACTGATAAATCAGTACAACCGTATGTTCCAGACCAAGAAGCTGACCCAACTGATATAACCAAACATCCTCATGCTTTCAGAGCCACATCACCTACATTGTTTTTCTTGCCTTAGCATGACGCTGGTTTCGTTCAAGTAAATAAAACGGATGCTGTTTATGCAAAACTATTCCTCCTCTCATCTAACTAGTATAATAATTCTATATAATGGCTTTTTTAAAAGGGAAATACATTAACAGGAAATGGAAATACAAGCTGTTAAAAGCTTTGTGAGGCTAGCTATCTAGGAGAGGGGATTCATTTGTGGGGGATTATTGAACATTTGCGTAGAAAAACAGAAATCGTGTGATATAATTATTATTGAAATTATTACCATTAATTAAAAATTTATGTATTTTTGTAACGCAAGATGTATACACCTCCTATCTACTTCAATAGTGCATAGGAATTTGTATAAATATCACTTAACAAGGTATTTAAGCTACTTGTTTGGAAAGGAGTCCTGGCTGTGAAAATGTAGTGACATACGAAGCAAGATCAATCGGTAGAGTGACCGGGTCAAGGGCAGCGAAAATGCCACCCAAGACCGAATGTGTGCATCAACCGGTCAAGAAGGGAGGGGATATAAGTGTCTGGATAATGAGATGAAGGATCACCTACTTTTTTGCATCATGATCCTTCCAATAAAAATAAATACAAAGAACAATTAAGATCAGTGGGAATAAGTAAAAAGCATCATTAAACCCTGCGGAACTGATGTGTTCTAAATAGTATAAAAGCCAGAACATAGACATGCTTGATATTAAAGCTATGGTGCCGCTTACGGAATACATGTATATCTCTCCTTTATGAAGTGTGATAAAACGTCCGCAAAACAGATGTTATTGTTATCATTATAATGTAAATATATGACCAGGAGGAAATCTTATGAAAAAATTCGCGATTATTCTTTCTGCTTTACTGCTTTTTGTTGTGGGTACACCTAACATTTACGCAGCACAAAATGATGCAGCAGTCCCCCAACCGGATGTTGTTTCTGCGACTATTGTGGTTGATGGAGCCTATAAAACGGTTTCTTTGGATAACGGCGATGTAGTGTCCTTTTTGACAAAAGAAGATTATGATTCTTACGTAGCTGCCTCAAATGATAAGAATACCACAGTCCAGTTAGAAGCTGTCGACTCTGTAATACGGCCTTCCAGTACCCACATTGACAACACGTTTATTTCAGGTACTACAAGAGATCACCAATTTATCAATTATCATAAGAATACTCCTTACTGGGCCAAAGCAAGTAATTATACAGTTAATAGTGGGGAAACCTATACCGCTTCTACTACGCTAAAATACGACGATGTATCTTTTACTGTCGGAGTTTCGTACTTGTATTCAGTAGCAACGCAAATCCCGGCAGACCCGAGTAGATTTAGTAGACTAGGGGTTTCGGCTGACTTAACTCTTAAAAAGTATAGAGCCGTTCAGTATGATGATTACACTGGACAAAGAATAAGCTCATGGGATTTTGTCGCTACGAATGTTCGCAATACTTACCTTGCACCTGCTTACCAATAACAACTGAGTAGGGCCAGCAACTTTCTGATTTTTTAAAACAATGCTACTGAAAAACAGAAAAGTCACGAAGGACGTCTCTGGAATTGATCTGGAGCGTCCTTTTTAGTTCGTGAGATTCTGAATGTTCAACAGTTACACTTCCTATCCTATTCTTTCAATAATGGACGGGATTTGTCACGCCTATTGACTTTTCATATCAGGAAATGGGTTTACAAAATAATTAGAATGGATGTGTGGCTGTGAAATTCAAAGCAACAACTTGGGGGCTCATTATTTTGGCAGTAAGTGCTAGTGTATTAACTGTTGTTATTACAAATAGTGTGCTTGCTGATCACGATGCCCCTATTCCAAACGAAAGCGTTACTTACGATCCTGTTCCCCCTGCTGACGTACTAGACAGACTTTATCATCCTGATAGGATTTCTGCGAATATATCCACTACAGCGACCCAAGATGCAAGTACAACAACTACTGGTGACCATGTAGTAACTCCTCAGAGCGTGGGGAATTCTTTTAACTTTACTGTAGGGGGAAGTGCAACTGCACCAGGTAGCTTCGAGGTTCCTAAGGGTTTTGGGCATGTTAAATTGCGCATTAGGAACTATGTTAATGCCCCGGTTGATTTTACTGTACAGCACAACGATTCTGGTAAAGTGTATGTTGACGGCAAGACAATCAGCAAAAACAGTGAAACAGTTTGGAGAAGTACTGATGCGGGAATTTCGGACGGTTTGCGTTCTGGACGATATACAATTCAGTTCCGCGGTGGTACAAACAAAGTTAATGTGGAAATTTGGGGCGTAGCCGGTTCATTGCCTTCGGACGCAAAATAATAACTGACCTAAACAAAGAAAGCTCTGGGCCTCAGGTCTGGAGACTTCTTTGCGTTGTTTCTTAGGGTTCACGTTGTAGTTTGAGAAAAGCTTAATCATATCAAATAATTCAAAAGAATGTATTTATGTAAAAAATAAATTGACCACAGATTAATTAATGTATATATTTTCAATAAATTAATCTCATTTCTGGAAATTACATCTTAGAACAAGTGAAACACTCCCTATAATTATCAATTTTGCTTCTTCGTTAAAGTGAATGTTAAATGTCTGTTTAATAGAGAAAGTGTTCATACTGTCTATAAATATTAATTTCAAAAACCAACCAATGACCAATAAAACCTATCCTTTAACCTAAAGGAAATGGCAATACAAGCTTGTTAAAAGCTTTGTAAGGTTAGCTATCTAGGAGAGGGGATTCATTTATAGGGGATTATTGAACATTTGCGTAGAAAAACAGAAATCGTGTGATATAATTATTATTGAAATGATTACCATTGATAAAAAATTATAATAACAATGCAATATATTTATAATATTATTTCACATGCCAAGCCCTTTACCTACTCATAGATCTGGGCAAGTTTCTGTTACTTTAGTACAGGACACCTATAGTTCTAGTAAACCAGCTAGAGTTAACTATCAATTCATGACTAAAGATTATAAAAATAAATCTGATACAGTTCAGGTTTATGGCAATATTAGTGACGGCAATAAGACAACAATTACATTTTATAATGTTCCTAAAGGAACATCAGATAACCCAGTGTATTTACTCATTGGAAATCACTCTGGCGGAATTTCTATACCTGGAAATGGATATACAAAATAAATAATAATTTGTGAGGTTTCTATGAAATTAAAACCAATAACTTGGATGCTGGCTATTTTAACAGTGAGTGCTGTTGCATTCACTGGATGTATTATAAATAATGTAAATGCCGAAGCTGATATCCTTAGAAAATCGGAAAGTGTTACTTACGAGCCAGTTCCGGCCGATGTTGTAGAACAACTTAATCATCCTGACAGGATCAAAACGAAGGATGGATTGTTTGTAAAAACACTTCAGTCAAAATGAAGTAGTTTACGATGTTTCAGAGGCTACAGATAAAACCAAAGTAATTATTGCATATGACGCTACTTATGTTAAGGAAGAAGATAACAAGTAAATTGTATTCAGGTGGCGGCCTCATTATTATTGAACTTTTTTACATGATTGTAGTGAACATTTATTCCAAAACGACGTAAGGTATATTTATCTAAAAAAAGAAAGGATGGAATATTAATGAAATTTTCAAGCTTTAATGGTAAAATAAAAAAGACAATGTTATTGATTTCTTTGCTTGCAATGTCCGTATTTCCTGGTCTTACTGGCGCCGAGAGTGCTTCTAATGAAGAATTAGCCAAACAATCAATAAAAAACTATGTGGAAGCCGCAATATCCGGAGATGCTTCGGAAGCCGCAAAATGGGTGATAGATACGAGATTTAATAGCGAACAGGAACAATTGAAAGAGTATAAGGAATCAGTAAGCAATAATCCATTTTCTGATGTCAGCATCAAAAATGTCGTTTCAGCTTCTGATGGCACCTATACTGCTACGGTTGAATTAACTAGAAAAGATGATGGTTCAATAAATACAGTCACATACCCCATCATTAAAAAGGGCGATAGTTGGAAGGTACTGATAGGCGGGCAAGAGACAAAAAGCAAAAAGGTTGAAAAATTAATTCAGTCTCAATCAAAAGAGAATAGTACATCGTCTGTCAAGCCATCAGCTGTTGAACTTACAAGTTATGGAGTGAACTTTTAGTTAGAGATGAAGAAGAAGCGGAGGAAGATTTAGAAGAATTAGAATATAGATCTCTGCCGACTATCCAGAAAATGCTAACACCATTTAAGACTCATCTTACTTGGATTATCCCCCTTAGTGTGATTACATTCTTTGTTCTAGCTTACGTCTTATTTATATATGTATCTTTATGGATTGAAGATTATTAAAGACGTCTTTGGGAAACCAGAAGCGTCTTTTTTTTTTAGCATTACTCGCGCTTGGCTTCTGGATCGGTGAGCAGGAGAGCAGGCAAGACAAGAGCAGGGGGAGTAGTCTGCTCCTATAATGATCTTCACCATTCTAATCATCTTGTCTTTTCCATACCGGAATATTAACTCCTTCATTGACTTTATTGACCTCATCAGGAACTGAACCATCCAGCTGGTTATATTCTTTTTCCGCAGCCTCATGTAAACGAATATCAAACAATTCTTTCATTCAGTTTAGGTAGTTCGACGGATATCTTTCCAGGATTTCGCGGATGCTGGGTCCCGATCAAGACTTTCTATACGTTCGACTAATATACGTTCTTCCTCTTGTTGCTCCAATTGAGTTAAACGATCGTACAGTTGTTCAAAAATTTCATATCCCATTAAAACCGAATCAACTGAACCATTATCCGTAATAAGGAGCCTTCTCATGATTTTGAGCGGCTTCTTTTTACATAAAATACCACCATTATGTACAACTCAACTGGAGGATGAAATTATGAATATTACAGATCATTTTATTCCCGTATTTGCGAGTAATCTGGAGTCGGCTGTAGCCCATTATGAAAAAATAACAGGAAAGCCGTCAGACAGACAATGGGCTATTCCCGACGCCGAGCTTCAATTAGCCTCGGTCTATCCCTATGTCATCGTTTCGGGGACCGAGCAAGCTTTGGAGCTTGCCAAAAACCTGCGCTCTGTAGTGTATGTGGACTCCATGACAGAGCTTAAAGCCATTCTGGCCGCAGAAGGGACCCCGATTGTAAGGGATCAGCACGGTCCTGTGGGGCCGAGTATTTTTGTAGAGCACCCGGATGGCACTTTTATTGAATATGTTGAACCGCGAGGCCAATGACCACACTATAAAACAAGACAAAATAACACATCAGCCTGAATTCGGCTCTTGATGAGGGCCGGATTCAGGCTGAAAAATGGAGTATAACTTTATACTAATGTTTTTCAATCCGACGTTTGTTTCTCAAAATGTTGTGAATCATCTTATGATTGGGGAGCTGCTTGAACAACTTATGTCCGGGATGCGGATTGGCCTCGATAATCCAGATTTGACCATTCTTCTCAATAGCAAGATCAATACCCAGCTCGCGAAACGGATGATTTTTATCTATCGTGTCGGCAACCATTTTAGAAAGTTCGATGATCTGATCCAGAGTCTCTTTCATTTTCGTTCTGTCATTTTTAAAGACCTTTAAAAGCACTTTGGACAATGGTGCCGCATGTCCTCCTTTGCGGTAATTGGTAACCACTTTTTGGGGTGCGGCAACACGACCGGTTATTCCTGAAATGACCCATTCCGAATCCGGCTTCTGCATATACACTCTAACATCAAAAATCGAACCTTTGTACTTCGCTAACCGAAGTCCTTGCTGTACCAAATAACGGCGATGAGGCCTCCGATGGGTTTTGATCGCTCTTCTCACCGCGTGGGATCTGACAATTCTTCGACTGGAGCCGCAACGAATCTCATACCTCCTCCCCAGCTTTTTGGCCCGTATAATACCAGTCCCCCCGCTTCCATAATTAGGCTTAATGAAAACCGTCCGATATTCGTCCAGCATGCGCAAAGTTCTTGCATTGCTAATCCAACGGGTCTCCGGCAGATAAGAACTTAAAACGGGATGTTGTCGCATTTCCTTATATTGAATCATCTTTCCAATGGGCACGAGTATCCCTCGATTCTGTTGGGTTTTTGCACGCATTACATGAATATGCATCCATATTCTATCTTGGTAACGGCGAATGCCACAGTTTGATATGAAAGAGGCAAATCCCCTTCTACCTATAAAGGTCATTCGAATAATATATTAGACCAATAGACACTCTGGATATATGATGTATAAAAAGTAATATGAGGAGGGATTTTAATATGTCTATTTATGATTTTCAAGCAACCTCAATTAACGGGAAGCCGATTAAACTGTCAGACTACAGCGGGAAAGTTCTCCTCATCGTAAACACAGCCAGCAAATGTAGCTTTTCCCGTCAATTCGCTGATCTACAGAAGCTCTATGAAAGTCGACGGGAACAGGGTTTTGAAATTCTCGCGTTTCCTTGTAACCAATTCAATGAAAAAGAGCCGGGTAGCAATTCGGAAGTTCAGGGAGTCTGCCAAATTAACCATGGAGTAACATTCACGCTATTTGAGAAAATGGATGTAAGAGGTCCATCTCCTCATCCTTTATTTCAATATCTGACACAACAGGCACCGTTTCAAGGCTTCGATACCCAAACCAAGGACGGTCAATGGATGGAGGATTTCTTGAGGGATAAGTATCCGGAAATATACGCTGGCGACGGGATCAAGTGGAATTTCTCCAAGTTTCTGATCGATCGCGATGGTCATGTAAATGGAAGATTTGAATCAACGACGGAGCCCTTTGAAATAGATTCTGTCATCGAATCACTGTTGTAGGGTTTCAGTTTATTCCTTTAAATTAGTTTAAAAATAAAAGAGTATCAAATGACAAAAATAAATATTTGTCATTTGATACTCTTTTTGATATCCTGACTTTAAGGAGGTGACTCACACGGCAACTTGACCGTGTCTCTATGGAAAAATCCTCAGATATTTTAACCAAGGAACAGATTCTCATCGCTACAGAAGACACACTTAGACGTTTTGGTGTAGCCAAAACCTCCGTGACCGATGTTGCCAAAGTATTGGGAGTAAGTCATGGCACCATTTATCGACATTTTAAAAGCAAAGCCGAGCTTCTTGAAGGCGTGACCGAAAAATGGCTGAATGAAAAGATTATCGCTCCGTTAACGGAGGTGTGTCAGGATTCATCCCTGCTGGGAACGCCGCATTTACAACGATATACACAGACCTTGATCGAACTCAAGCAGTATTATGCCCGCGATGACGAGGAAATGTTCGACATGTATACCCGGGTCACCGAGCAAGCCACTGATTTAATCGACCAGCATATCGCCCACATTGTAGATCAGCTCGCTGACATCATTGTACGCGGGGGCATCACATCGGATCAGCCAGCCCAACTGGCGCGTACCCTTTTCTATGCCACAGCCCGTTTCCATCATCCCGCTCATGCTTACGAATGGAAGAATCCTGCGATTGACCAGGAGTTTTCGGATGTATGGGCGCTTTTAGAAAAAGGAATCTCTTAAAAAATATATGGAAAGAAGGTTAAGCACATATGAAGCATTTGGACGGAAAAACAGCGATTATTACCGGTTCCTCCAGAGGAATTGGACGTGCCATTGCCGAGCAGCTGGCTGATCTGGGCGCTAATGTAATCATCAATTATGCCAGCAGCCCGGACAAAGCCAAAGAAGTCGTGGAGGGCATTATTCAAAAAGGCGGCAAAGCCATAGCACTTCACGCTGATTTGGGCAAGATGAGTGATATTGAAGCATTATTTACAAGTACGATTACTGAATTTGGAAAAGTGGATATTCTGGTTAACAACGCAGGGCTGATGATCACCAAGCCGCTTGCAGACGTGACAGAGGCCGATTTTGACAAACAATTTGCACTGAATGTAAAAGGCACCTTCTTTGCTTGCCAGCAAGCGATGAAGCATATGGAGAACTACGGAAGAATCGTGAACATTTCCACATCCGTGATTGGACAAATGTTTCCTTCGTATAGCGTATACGCGGGTACCAAAGGCGCCGTTGAGCAATTTACCCGTCAGCTTGCCAAGGAGTTCGGAAGCAAACAAATTACGATCAACGCCGTGGCTCCCGGCCCCGTGAATACCGAGCTTTTTCAAGAAGGGAAAACCGAGCAGCAGATCGAAGGTATGAAAAAAATGAATGCGTTCGGCCGTCTCGGTGAACCCGAGGATATCGCGGATGTGATTGAGTTCCTGGTCAGCGCCAAATCACAATGGGTTACCGGGCAGACGATCCGCGTCAACGGCGGGTTCATCTAAAAACCGAAATACATGAAATGGAGGCTGTTCACGTTCATGATATTACACAAAGGGGAGACCCTATTTCGACAAGGAGAATCCGGCCCTCTGTATCAGTTAAAGAGTGGCTTGTTAAAAATCATCCGAGTCCATGAGGATGGCTCACAAATTTTAGTCAACGTTATTGTGCCCGATGAAATTATCCCGCACCACTCCCTAATCAGCCCCAATCCTTATTATGGTACAGCGGTGGCGCTGGTAACCTCTGAGGTTGAGGTTCTGTCGCAAAAAGAATGGTATCAGGCGCTGGAGCAGGACCCGGCTCAATGTCGGGCTATCGCTTTGCAGCTACAGGACAAGTTGCGCATGATGCAGCAACGAATTGACCAGCTCACCGAGGTGTCACCTGCCGAGAAGCTTCGGAAGCTTCAACGCTGGTTCCACTCCTATATCGCCCCCGCCACGTTAACGGACGTGCTGACGCAGGAGGAAATCGGCCAGTTCATCGGGCTGCGCCGGGAGACGATTAACCGGCTATTGCGCGCTTCAAGCGCTCCTTCTGCAAAAGATGATGGCGATAATGCATCTCGATAAGCGTAAACCACTCTCCAGCGTTCAACGCGCCGAATCTGGGATGAGAAACGGTAGACTTCCCTGCTGTTTCCCCAACGTTCGGCTCAATCTCTCTCATTTTGCCAATTACAACGTTTAATCCCTCCACAATTTCTTCTTTGCCAGTCGGTTGCGGGGGAGTGTACTGCGGGGATGGCGGGACCTGGATACGCACGGGCGGAAAGCCTCCCAGATCAAAAATGGCCGTGCCTGCCTCCGTTTTAGTCCCTATCTCTCCATCTGGCTTTAGACAAAGATCAATGTTCTTCAGATGCATATAAAGAGCAGAGTTCACCAAATGAAGGTACATTTTTCCAAGCGACCATTCGCCCTCCTGCGGTGTGTACTGCAATTGCTCCAAGCTAAAGTGGTCCAATTCAAGAAGATAATGTTGTACCGTTTGTTCAAAACGCTGCAATGTTTCGGTTGTTGTATTCATATACTATTAACTGCCCCTCTCCTTCAAGTAGCTTTACTATACAAAAATGCTACTGACAGCCTTATGTCAGTAGCATTTCAACATTTTTTCGACTTCCGATCGTACCCGATCCCGGAGCGATTCAGGCTCCAGCACGACCATATCTGCACCCCACCCGAGTATCCATTGTAGTAATTCCTCTGGCTGCCTGACGCGGAAAAGTACATGCAGTCCATCCGCACGCTCCTCTACAGCCTCCATGTAAAAATTGTTCGCTTCCTTCACTTTATCAGCGATATCCGAACGGGCTAATATACGAACACGTACATGGCGATCATCGGTTTGCTTATAATCCTGCAAATTAAAATCGATGGGGAACTGAAACCTTTCTTCCAGCACGATAAGCTCGTCCATCCGGGACAAGCGGAAATGGCGAAGTTGCTGCCGCAATTCGCATTGCCCAATCAACATCCACGAACCACGAATCAGCACAAGCCCATAGGGGGCGACCACACGCACACTTTGACGATTCCCGTCAGCCTCTGGCATTCTTTTGGAATAGCCGAACCGTACCTTCCGTTTTCCCAATATAGCGAGACGCAACGTTTCCAAACAGGTTTTCTCTTTAAGGTTTGCCCCTTCACCCACCGCGAGCAGTCTGATGGTCGTACGCACCCGGGAAACTTCCCTGTGAACACTCTCCGGTAGAATAGCTTCAATCTTTCTGCGAGAAGCCTGCGCCTTAATGCCGTAATCTGCATCAAATTTTTGTTCAACAAAATCTGTCCCGATTAGCAACGCTACGGCTTCTTCCACGCTAAAGCTCACCGGGGGCAAAAAATATCCCTCCATCAGGGAATATCCAATGCCGGGTGCACCTATAATCGGCACACCCGATTCGCTTAGTGCCTGAATATCCCGATAGATGGTTCTCACACTTGTTTCGAATATGGCCGCCAAATCCTCGGCTCGTAAAATATCTTTACGTTGCAATTCTAGCAAGATAGCTAGCAGGCGGTCTGTTTTGTTCATACCACGGCACCCTCTCTGGAAGGATCTAAAATACAGTAATACAAAAGAGCAATAAGGGCAGTACAATCACTGCAACTTATTGCTCTTTTTTTCATACGAAAGTTACTTCATTACTTGAAAAACACTTTTTCGACGTTATATTTAGCCTTTTGTAAGTTGATGATGTAGGTTTCATAGATTTCTCGCTCCACCGCATCTTCTACAATACAAACCTCAATAATCGCCACTTCGTTGCGATTCGCCTTAATCGGCGATACGGTATCTTCAAAATGCTTTTTGATTCTTTGTCTCAGCTTTCTTGCTTTACCAACGAACAATAATTCCTCCTGCGCGTTGTAAAACATAAAAATACCACTCTTATCTCTGGGAATCAGGTGGAAATCTGTAAATCCGTAAATATGGCTCAGTTCAGGGTTAGCCTGTTTGGTAATCGTGATGTCCGGGGTTGGAATCGTTATGTTTATCACTATGTCACTTCCTCATTCTATATAGGTGTAAATACTATCACAAATCCCGACGTAACACCATTCAAGATAGTCAGAGAGCGTCCTCCGGGACAGGCTTCGTCGTTTTCCCCGCCATTCTTTCCAGTACCCAGACAAGAACCCCCACTGCAAGGCTGGCGATGACCGCCATGATCGCGGATCCGCCAGCATGTAGCAGCAATACGGGAACCCAAAGCAATCCCAGCAAACGATGTACGGTCCGCATCCACTTGTTACGCACTTTGTTAATGAAGAAGCCATACCCGGCGATCGCCAGCAGAATGGCAAAGCCCGCAAGCCCGGTGTAGGTTTTGTGATCTTGAAGCTTGGTAATCAAGAAATAGATACCGTGAACAGCAATCAGGATCAAGGTCGCCCAACCCAGCAGCTTATGCAGGGAATGTAACAACTTCCCGGCTTTTCTGACCCATATCGATGGCGATCTTAGCTTCTTCTTAAACCAGAACCAAGAAAAAGCGGCCGCGCCAAGGAATACGGAGATCGTACCCAAAGTCTTGAATATTTCCCCATTGCCCCCACCTTCTCCACCGGGACGTCTGCCCACAGGCCCTGTAGGCAGGTTACTTACGCCGCCTTCTGGCGGTCGCGGACCAGGTCCGCCGCCGGAAACCGAAGACATGTAGTAATAGTAGATTACGAGCAGAGCTGCTGCCGTCACTGCGATTATTGCTGGAATCCAAACGGTCTTTTTCGTTTTCATTCGTTATGTGTCCTCCCAAGGAAAATTGCCTTGATTGTACCCAGTCAAGCTGAAAATAAAATTAAAGCAAGCTGAAAGTTAGTGGCTCTGTAATTTTATTGTAGTAAAGACTTGAAATAAAACCCATTTTAACCGATATATTAAGGGTAATTATGTAATTGTTTCAACAATCTTGTTAGGAGGAGTGTTTACAATGTCTAGTATTTTTAATCGCAAGGGCAGGCTCAGCTTATTGCTGGTAGCTGTCATTGCACTCGTTATTCAAGGCTCTATAGGAGGAAGCCCACATGTGGCCCAAGCAGCCGACAACGTGATTAATGCCAAGGATTTTGGCGTTAAACCCAACTCGAATTCCTCACAATCCAGGGAAATCCAAAATGCGTTGAAGTATTTTTATGATCGTGGTACAGAGGGAACCGTATACTTCCCGGCAGGTACATATCTGGTCGACGAATCGATTCGTTTATACGCCGGAGTTAGTCTGAACGGTGACGGAATGGGCAAAACGATTTTCAAAAAAACAGGGTCTAAAAACCAATACGTGATTGGGAATCCGATTCTACGAAACAATTCTGACCGACTAGACGTGAAGCTATCGAATCTCACCATTGACGCAGACCGTGCGAACCGTGAAGCTCGTGGCGAAAGTCAGGTAGGCGGTATGATTATAGATGTGGCCGTCTCGCACCTCACGCTGGATCGCGTGGAGATTAGCGATACCACAATCGGAGCCCTTCTTCGCAGAACGAGAGATTCAGAGATTACCAACAGCCGCTTTGACCAGAATAATGGACATGCCATTGCCACCGGACATGAAAGCTATCCGGCAGGCGAGTTCCGTAACGTCAAAATTACGAATAACCAAATTACCAATTCGGGCGGCGGCAGTGGAATCAATCTGTCACGCGCAACCTACACAACGGTCACCGGAAACCAAATTATTAACAAAACCCATCAATCCGACGGATATGCTGGCATTCGTATCCCTAATAACGGTGCCCACAACACCGTCAACAATAATGTAATTGAAAATTATCCTCGGGGAATCTTTGTACTGACTGGAGCAACAGACAATAATGTATACAAAAATACGATAAAAAATGCATCCCTGCAAGGTCTTCTGGTTCAATCGGACGGCAATACTTTTACAGACAATGAGTTTTTTCAAACCAATTCTTCACTTAATCCTGACACAATCATTCGCCTTGCTAACGCAAACAACAACAAAATTATTGGTAACGAAATGACCACGTACTCCGGATTTTCCAACATAGGAATACGTGTCACCGATTCCAGCTCCAATGAAATTAAGGACAACATCACAGATACTTCAGGCAAATCAGTCAGTATTGAGGGTGGGAGCAATAATGTGAATAAAGGCAACCGCAATCGGTAGCAGAATTATGTACTATGCTAGTTCCTCTGTTTCCGTTACAATATGTCAGTGTGATTCTGGCATCGGCAGATTGACGCGTACTTGAACATTATTGGAGGCTTCTATTTTTTCATGCAAAACGAATCTCATTCTAACGTAAAAATCGTAACGGCCGATCCGAGCGCGATCGGTCTGTTTGGCTTGGCTATTGTAACGCTTGTCGCTTCATCCCAAAAGCTCGGTCTCACTGAGGGCTTGAGCTTCATCATCCCTTGGGCTATCTTCCTTGGTGCCTTTGCACAGCTGTTTGCCTGCATTCAGGATGCAAAGCATAACAACACCTTTGGCATGACGGCTTTTGGTGCTTACGCCTTCTTCTGGTTAGCCGTAGCCAGTAGCTGGATGATCAAAATGGGCGTATTCGGCCCTGAGCTGGCGTCTGCTGTAGACGGTAAGCAGCTCGGCTTTGCCTTTGCCGGCTACCTCATCTTCACGCTGTTCATGACCATTGGAGCGATGGAGACGCATAAGGTCCTATTCTTTATCTTTGTCCTGATTGATTTTCTGTTCCTCGGTCTTAGCTTTGATGCATTCGGCGTTGCACCAGAGATTTTCCATACCATCGCCGCTTATGCTGAAATGGGTATTGGTCTACTCTCGCTATACGGTACAGGAGCCGCTGTTCTGAATGCACATTTTGGCCGTACGTTCCTGCCTGTAGGACGTCCCTTCGGTATTTTCAAACCACGACCATAGCTGTATATGTAAGCCCCGCAAAGCCGCCTTTCGCGCCGATCCGCGTTAAGGACGGCTTTTTGGGTTATAAAGCTGGAATTATTCTGCTTGCCAATTCGGCATCCGCTCTGCCGCATAACGAAGGCCAGCTGCCATTCCTTTGGGAATGATCTCGTTAATATTTTCCATTTCCTCCGTAGATAAAGAGATATCGACTCCCCCCGCATTTTCCTCTAAATAAGTAACCCGCTTGGTGCCTGGAATCGGTACAATTCCCTCTTGCGCAAGTAGCCATGCCAAGGCCAGTTGAGAAGGCTTGACCCCTTTTTGAGCAGCGAGGTCCTTAATATGCTGTACGAGATCGAGATTTTTCTGGAAATTCTCAGGCTGAAAGCGTGGCACGGTACGACGGAAATCATCTTCTGCAAAATCATCAAACTTCTGAATTTGCCCGCTCAAAAAACCGCGTCCCAGCGGACTGTACGCTACAAACTCAATTCCCAGCTCCTTGCAAGCGGGTATAACCTCATCTTCCGCTTCCCGGCTCCATAAGGAGTATTCCGTTTGCAGGGCTGTGATCGGGTGCACCTTGTGGGCGCGTCGAATGAGCGCAGGAGAAGCTTCGGACAGTCCCAAATAGCGGACTTTACCCGCCTGAACCAGGTCACTCATCGCGCCGACCGTTTCCTCGATAGGTACATTCGGATCGACACGGTGCTGGTAGTACAAATCAATGACATCTACACCCAGCCTTTGAAGACTGCGGTCACACGCTTCCTTCACATATTCAGGACGGCCGTTTACACCCAAGAATCCCCCATCCTCTCCGCGCATAATGGAGAATTTGGTAGCCAATACCACCTCATCCCGGTGGCTCCGCAGGACTTGACTGATCAATTTTTCATTTTCTCCTACACCATAGACATCTGCTGTATCCCAGAAGTTGATCCCCAATTCCAACGCACGATGAAGCGTTTTGATCGACTCCTGATCATTCAACTCGCCATAATATTCGGACATTCCCATGCAGCCCAGACCCAGTGCAGATACTTTAAGGTCACTTTTACCCAGTTGTTTCTTTTTCAATTCCCATCAACTCCTATATTGAAAGAATAGTCATCGGCCTTTCTAATCACCATCACGTTACATCCAGTATGTTACTACTTAAAGTTAACTTTAAGTCAAGCATTGTCTCAGTACACGCTATATCAAATATTTTTAGAAAAATTTGATTTCCAGGTTGTAAGAGACGGCTGTAAATTTCCTATATATATGAGAAACGAATTATCGCGCGAGATTCGGTTTCAAAATACTTCACCCGGAGGTTGCCCATAATGCCAACAAACTACTCTTATACCAAAACGTCCGATGGTTTTCATGTGATCATTACGCCAGCTTCGAATATTCAAAATAAAAATATTAGAAGCCGGATCACACAGCAAACCGACTATGGGATTAATGGGGGCTTCTTCAACCCCATCAGCACAACAAAGCCGCCGACGGATTGCCTATCCATTGCGGTCACACCCAATAATACCCATGACAGCAAGGCGAATGCCAAAGGGAATAGCCGGGGTACAGCATTTGTGTACACGGAGAGCAACAAAACAAAAATGGGGATTACCCGTGCTTCAAGTGTGACGGATCTCAAAAAACAAATGGGGACTTCGATTACGTATAAGTCTATTATTAGCGGCGGCAGCCTGTCGCTGAAGATGGAGGAAAAAGAATGGCTTGAGGCTTTAAAAGATATTGAAAAATTCGATTTGAATGGAACCTTGCGATACACCGACTCCACCGGGCGAACTGGCCTAGGCTTCAAAGTCGTGAATAATATTTGGCAGGTCTACCTGGTTGTTCATGAAAATGCGACTCTGAAACAGCTTCGCAATTATTTTATCCAACAGGATTGCTTTGAAGCCATTCTTCTTGATGGTGGAGGCTCGTCCGGTATTCAAGTTAAAAATTCTGCAGGCACTATGGTGAAGTATGAGCAAACACGTTATATCTACAACATGGTAAAGCTCATTAATATCACCTAAGGATTATGATGCGCTTCCATAGGAGCAGGAGGCCTTACCAGCCTCCTTTATCATTCATCCAGCACGATGATTTCCAATGCCAGGAAAACAGGTGTTACAGGGTACACATAAGAGACTTCAATGGGTTCCCCCACCTGTAATTCTGCTGGATTGATTAATTGCCTGCGCTGATCATCCATCTGCTTATAAATATGTGTATCTGGAACAGATATATACACCGACTGGATAGGCTTTTCGGTTGGATCATCACTTTTGGGCAGTCCTTTAGCAAATTGAACAGGCTGTTCAAATCGGATCAAATAGTCCATGGTGGGGGCAGCTAATGGTTGTTCTACTTCTTTTTCAATCTTTTCAATACTTTCGATTTTAGCACGCCCCGTGTATACTGTTGTGCTTTCCAGACGATCTAAATCAAAAATAGATTGAGCTACCGATTCGTTAGATTCGTTAACCAACGTAACCGATTCTGTTTTAGAACATGCCGACAATAATGCTGCTGCAAGCAAGATAAGGGCAAGGGCAGAAACTCTATTTTTCATAAGTGATCCTCCCTAATCTGGTTTATAAAATACGATTCACTATTAAGACGTGGGCAGGAACAATTTGGTTGCTGTAATCATGTCAGTATTATCCATTATATTTCGAAAGGTGTGTTTAGTAATATGTTAAAAAAACTAGGTTTCGCAGCTCTCGCCGCATCCACACTTCTGATGGGAAGTTCCATTACAGCAAGCGCTGATTCTACTGTAAATTACGATCATTTGCTCTCGGCAGGGACAACTAATGCTTTCCTGGCCATGGAAGATGGATCTTCATTTTATGCAACGGGAAGTAACAGTAATGGCAAACTCGGCGTAGGCGCTGGTGGAGGAAATAATAAAACAAGTCCGATGCAAGCGGCTGTATCTGATATCGCTATGATTGATGCTGGTGATTTGCATTCAACCTTGCTCAAAAAAGACGGAACCATCTGGTCCTGGGGTTTTGCAAGTTACGGCGAGCTGGGCACTGGAAATAAGAGGGATACGGCAAGAGAGCCTGTTAAGAACAAATATATTAATGATGTTAAGGAAGTGAGAGCAGGAGGTCAATTCACACTGGCCTTAAAAAATGACGGAACCGTATGGGCCTACGGAGAAAATAACTTTGGGCAACTCGGTATTGGCACAAAAGGGGTTTCCGCCTTTTCCGTTAAGCCTGTCCAGGTACAAGGTTTGGAGGATATTGTAGCCATTGACGCTGGCGATAGCTTTGGTGCAGCCTTAGACAAAAATAATCAGCTATGGGTATGGGGAAAAGGTTATGATGGCGCACTGGGACAGGATGATAAAGAAAACCAGCTTACCCCTGTTCAATATCGAATTGATGATATCAAAACCTTTACTGCCGGGGCTGACCGCATTTATGTTTTAACGAATAGCGGAGAAGTATACGCTTCCGGTAGCAATACTTCTGGAAAGCTTGGGGACGGAACCTCTACTTTTAGAAGATCACCCGTATTGATCAATATTTCCGATGTAAGTAGACTGAAAGCAGGCAAATCCCAAACTTTTGCCCTTAAAAATGACGGAACTCTGTGGGGATGGGGAACGAATAATGATGGGCAGGTAGGTGATGGAACCGATGTATTTTCTATTAAAGTCCCTACCCAAGTGGTAGATGAAATGAATACTCCACTTACTGATGTAGTAGCATTCAGTGCAGCAGGCAACCATTCGCACGCTTTGACAGCGGATGGAACGGTCTGGTCTTGGGGATATAACAAAAATGGCGAACTTGGAATTGGCAATACCAAGCAACAAAATGCAGCCACTAAAACGAATTTCCCCAACCCTTTTTCGGAATAAATAACATTTTCATATATTAAGAAAGTGTTCAAGGACTATGCATGAAGAAAAGAGCAATAAGGGCAGTTTTAATCACTGCCACTTATTGCTCTTTATTTTTATACGGGGGTTACTCCATTACTAAAAAAAACATCATTATGTATGAACAGAAGCGCTTCTGTAGCTTCTGGACGGTAAGAAAATTCATTTATAGTGCTAAGGCTTCTTCCGTAATCTTTTTAATATCAATGGATGAAGGCGTTTCTTCCTTAACCATATCTGGCAAAATATTTTCCAAAAAATAATCAACGCATTTTAATCGAATATTTTTGATTTTAACGAGCGCATTACGATACATGACTATAAATTCTTTTTCAGTATTTCCCCGCTGTAGTTCGGCAAATGCTTCGTACACCTGATCCATCTTGTCAGCAACTTCAAGGATCAAACCTTCTACTGAATTGTCCTTGCCTTCCCGTAACTGTTTGCGGAAAATGGCTTTGAACTCCTCCGGAATGTTCTCTTCAATAAAATACTCAACCATACCTTCTTCGACCTGCTGGATTAATAACCGGAGTTCCTTGGAGGAATGCTTAACAGGCGTTTTTATGTCTCCAATAAAAATCTCCCCATAATCGTGACTACTTGTGATCTCGTAAAGCTTTTTCCAGTCAATGCTTACGCCGTTTCGCTCTTCAATATCAGCCAGCGTTTTGGCATACTGTACCACTTTCCACGAATGAGCAGATACGCTGTGTTCTTCAAATTTAAACTTGCCTGGACAGCGGATGATCCTTTCCAGCTCGTTTAGCGATCGAAAATACGTATGAATCCCCATACTTGTATCCATCCTTTAGTTTATATGATATTTGTGGATATAGATCCTACTATAGAGCTCAACTATTAACAGCAGATTAGCGCAGTATAAAGTGGAGACTTATACATATAGCACGCAAACCAATTTTGCTATACACTTTATATAAAAATGTTAAAAGTGCGGTGAAATCGTTGTTTAAAATCTTGCTAATTGAAGATGATGAAACTTTATTTCATGAAGTTAAAGATAGATTAACTCAATGGGCCTATGATGTGTATGGCATCCAGGACTTTAGTAAGGTAATTCAGGAATTCACAACGATAAAGCCTGATCTGGTCGTGATTGATATTCAATTACCGAAATTTGATGGGTTTCATTGGTGTCGAATGATTCGATCCCGTTCTAACGTCCCTATCCTCTTCTTATCATCACGTGATCACCCTACGGATATGGTGATGTCGATGCAGCTTGGAGCGGATGATTTTATCCAAAAACCGTTTCATTTTGATGTACTCATTGCAAAATTACAGGCGACACTTCGCCGCGTGTACAATTACAATACAGAACCTGTCTCCCTGAAAACATGGTGTGGAGCCACGGTCGATTACGAAAAAAATGTAGTTGCCAATGAGGCTGGCTCCATCGAATTAACCAAGAACGAAATTTATATTTTAAAGCTTCTAATTGAGCAAAAAAACAAAATTGTCTCCCGGGAGGAATTAATTAAAAGCCTTTGGGATGATGAACGTTTTGTCAGCGACAATACCCTGACCGTCAACTTGAATCGCCTGCGAAAAAAACTGGATGAGCTGGATTTGGGCCGTTTCATTGAAACGAAGGTGGGGCAAGGCTACATGGCTACAGAAGAGGCACATGCCTATGATTAAAAAATATCTTATGGAAAGGCGAAGCTGGATTCTACTTTTTGTATGTCAGCAATTCCTTATCCTGCTCATCGCTTATGTGGATGCAGCAATCCCGTTTATGCCGATCCTTTATATTGTCTTCTTATCTATGATGGTATTCTTGGGTTTTTTAATTATCCGCTACCCTAAAGAAACCAAATTCTATAAAACACTAGAAGAATGGGAAATCCCTCTCGAATTAACGGGTATAGGCGAACCGGAGAGTCCATTTGAGCAAATCATTGAACAAAAAATCACCGACCAGACCGAACGATTACAACAAATCATCTCGCAAAATCAATTGACACTTGAACACGAAAAAGATGAACTATTATCCTGGATTCATGAGGTAAAAACACCTTTGACCGCCATGCATTTGATGATTGAGCGATTGGACGATAAATCCCTAAAGGCTCAACTAACTTATGAATGGTTACGAATTCACTTACTGCTGGATCAGCAGCTCCATCACAAACGCATATCTTTTATTGAAAATGATTTGTATGTGGAGCAAGTGAATTTAAAATCTCTGGTTTTTAAAGAGATTAAAACATTACAATCATGGTGCATCCAAAAAGGGATCGGTTTTGATATCCAACTTGAGCAAATGGAAGTGCTGAGTGATGCCAAATGGCTTGCTTTTATCGTTAGGCAGCTCTTAACCAATGCCATCAAATATAGCGATGCCAGTGATATTATCATTCACAGCTATGAACAAAATGATCGAATACGGCTTGAGGTCCAAGACTTTGGTCGCGGTATTGATCCGAAGGATATACCCCGTATTTTCGAGAAAGGTTTTACATCCACGACCCAACATTCTGATCATACTTCAACGGGCATGGGGTTATATTTAACGAAAAAGGCAGCAACGCCTTTGCTCATACATATAGATATGCATTCCAAACCGGACGCCGGTACAACCTTTACTTTAATTTTTCCCAAACAAAATGATTTCGTGAGTATGGTGAGCATGTGACAGAGATGTCACATGCTTTTATGTATTGTTCGCTCAATCAAAGGAAAAGCAGCATCCCTATTTTTATAATAAAGTTACAAGAACAAAAAGGAGTGCATCGAAGTGAATATTTTAGAAGCCCATAAAATTCATAAAAGCTACGGTAATAAGTTAAATATGCAGGAGGTATTAAAGGGAATTGATATCCTTATTGAAGAAGGTGAATTTGTCAGTATTATGGGAGCCTCTGGTTCAGGTAAAACCACTCTGCTGAATGTCCTTTCCTCCATTGATCACGTGAGCCACGGGTCCATTAAAATCAATGACATCGAAATGACGAAAATGAAGGAAAAGCAACTGGCTGAATTCCGCAAAAAGCATTTAGGGTTTATTTTTCAAGAGTATAATCTGCTGGATACGCTAACCGTGAAGGAGAACATTCTTTTACCCTTATCCATCACCAAAACGCCTAAAAAAGAGGCCAACCGAAGATTTCAGGACGTGGCTACAGAACTGGGAATTTATGAGTTGAAAGATAAGTACCCCAATGAAATCTCGGGTGGACAGAAACAGCGTACATCTGCGGCCAGAGCGTTTATTCATGAGCCCAGTATTATTTTTGCCGATGAACCTACGGGTGCGCTGGATTCCAAATCAGCTTCCGATTTATTGAACAAGCTGGGCCAGTTAAACCAGAAGCGCAAGGCAACCATCATTATGGTCACGCACGATCCCGTCGCTGCCAGCCATTGCAGTAGAGTCATTTTTATTAAGGATGGACAAATGTATACACAGCTTCATAAAGGTGAACAAGAAAGACAAAGCTTCTTCCAAGATATCATGAGAACCCAAGGGGTCTTAGGCGGGGTCCAATATGAACATTAATCTGCTCATTCTAAAGAATTTGAAAAAAAACCTGAAAAATTATTACCTTTATGTTTTTGCTCTCATTTTCAGTGTTGCGCTCTATTTCGCTTTTGTCACATTACAATACGATCCCTCCATGGACGAAGTGAAGGGCTCTGTTAAAGGTGCAGCTTCCATACGGGCAGCATCCGTCCTGCTGGTCGCTATTGTCTGTATTTTCCTTTTGTATGCTAATAATATCTTTATAAAAAGACGCAGCAAAGAAATTGGCCTATTTCAATTGATCGGAATGACTAAAAACAAAATTTTTCGCATCCTAAGTGCTGAAAACTTAATTCTATACTTCAGTTCACTATTCATTGGCATTGTGGTTGGATTCTCCTTTTCCAAATTAGTGATCATGATTTTATTTAAGACGACGGGCGTCGAAGCCATTGCCACTCTATATTTCTCTAACCAAGCACTGACTCAAACACTCATCGTTTTTGGTATCATCTACCTGTTGATCATGGTCATGAATTATTCCTTTATCAAAAGACAGAGTATTTTGTCTTTGTTCAGAGTGACCTCAACCACCGAAGGGAAAATCAAGGAAATATCTATCTTTGAGATGATCATTGGGATCATTGGAGTTTCATTCATCGCTTTAGGATACTATGTTTCTTCCAAATTGTTTGGTGGAGACTTTACATCCATGAATGAATTATTTATGGCTATGGTGTTTATTTTGGGCTCTGTCATCATCGGAACACTTCTTTTTTATAAAGGATCCATCCGCTTTATTTCAAATATCATCAGAAAAAGTAAAGGCGGCTATTTAAACATTAATGAGGTGCTGTCTCTCTCATCCATTATGTTCCGCATGAAATCCAATGCTTTGTTGTTGACCATTATTACGACGGTATCGGCACTTGCCATCGGTTTACTCTCCTTAAGCTATATCGCCTATTATTCTGCGGATCAAGCGGCTGAGGGCAATGTACCTTCCCATTTTGCAATGACGAATGTAGCGGATGCGGAGAAATTCAAAACGTTACTTCAGGAGCATGACATACAGTATCGTGAAAAGAAAATTGAAGTCATTCAAGTCAGTGTGAACGCAGCGCAAATTATGGAGACCCCTCTGGAAGGATTAAATATCGGTACGAATTCCATGACGCTGCCTGTCATAAGCGATCAATCTGTGGAGGCTACGGATGTATCCCCAGGTCAAACGATTTTAACGGGCTATAATGATCTGTTACAGAAATTTATGTCCTTGAAAAGCTTTGGCCCATTGGACTTGAAGGGGAAAAAGGAAGTCATACATCAACAATATTTGGGTCTAAAAAAGGAATATGTTATTCCCTACTATTTTACAGCCGGCGGACTACCCACTGTCATTGTAGACGAAACCATCTTTGAGCGGTTAAAGAAAGATGCAAATCCTGAGATTCAAAAGAAATCATCCTTATATATTGGAATTGATATGATGAATAAGGACCAGATCAAAGAAGCCGATCGCCTCTTTAAAGCCGCCAATTTTAATGACCAACAAACATCACGCCTTGAAATGAGCAGCAATCAGAAGAGAGATATGGGAGTGATCATGTTTGTAGTTGGATTTTTAGGACTCACCTTTCTCATTACATCAGGCTGTATCCTTTATTTTAAGCAAATGGATGAGAGCGAAGACGAAAAAGCCAATTATACGGTGTTGAGAAAGTTAGGGTTCACACAAGGGGACCTGCTTAGAGGCATCAAAATAAAACAAATCTTTAACTTCGGCATTCCATTAGTAATCGGCCTTTCACACAGCTATTTCGCCGTCCAATCCGGCTGGTTCTTGTTTGGAACAGAAGTTTGGATGCCTATGATCATCGTTATGGTACTATACACCGCCTTATATTCCATTTTCGGGATACTATCCATCCTGTATTATAAAAAAGTCATTAAAGCAGCATTATAATTGGTCAAAAGCTCCAGACGAAAGTACTGGGGGCAAAAGGTATTGATGCTAGGGTTGCTGGAAGCCCTATGGATTTTCGTCAGTCAAAATGGCTGTTGCCCATCTTTTTCGATCCGATAGATCTTAGTAAGAATCAAACCTCATTGTAGTGAGCGGGATTGTATTTAGTGTGATTTCGGGTATTTACGCGATGCTTGAAGCAAGTTAAAAAATCTCGCCCTTCTCTGTTACGGACAGGAAGAGCGAGACTTTTTTATTGATGGTCCCCCCTCTACAGGGGCTCGTGTGAATGCTTAACGCAAAGGCTCGAACCCCTCTGCTTGCTTCAGAATCCGCTCAATTTCCGCGCATGCCTCTGGTTGAAGCGTCACCTCGACTGCTTTCACATTTTCTTCGATTTGTGTCGGTTTAGTGGCCCCAATGAGTGCAGCGCTGATACCCGGTTCTCTCAGAATCCAGGCAAGCGCGAGCTGTGACAGGGTGACACCCAAATCCTTCGCCAGCTTATCCAGCTCCTGGACACAGTTTAGAACGGTATCGTTCATGTAACTGCTGATGACATGATTGACGGAGGCATCAGCCCCGCGGCTGCCCGTCGGTAAAGGTTGTCCCGGTTTGTATTTACCCGTGAGGATACCTTGGGCCAGAGGCGAAAATACAATTTGGCCGATACCTACCTGCCCGGATACAGGGAGTACCTCATGTTCGATATAACGTTCGAACATATTATAGATCGGCTGGTTGGCAATCAGCGGACGCAGATTCAGCCTTTTTCCAATGCCATAAGCATCCGTGAGCTGGGCAGCACTCCATTCGCTTACTGCAGCATACAGGATCTTGCCTTGAGCCTGAAGGTCATCCAGAGCCCGCAGCGTCTCTTCCAAAGGGGTGTCCTGATCGTAACGGTGGCAGAAGTAAATATCGATATAATCCGTGCCAAGACGTTGAAGACTAGCCTCGCATTGCTCCATAATGTGCTTGCGGGACAGTCCCCTGTCATTAGGACCGGAATCCATTGGAAAGTAAACCTTCGTAGATAACACGTAGCTTTCTCTTCGATAAGGCTTCAAAGCCGCTCCCATAGCCTTTTCGCCCTCACCCCGATTATACGCATTGGCGGTATCAAAGAAATTGATCCCGAGTTCAAAGGCTTTGGCAATACAGGTATGAGCTGCTTCCTGCTCGGCGGCTGTCCCGTACGTCAACCAACTGCCCAAACCGATTTCACTGATTTTAAGACCACTGTTGCCTACATTTCTGTACTTCATATCTGTTCCTTCTTTCGTAAGAGGATAGCCTTCTTATATTCTAGCATGTAAACCCTTTCACGAAAACGAATTCCATAGAAATCAGGTAGTTGCCTCATTTCACTTTTACGCATTGTAAATCCTGATGGAATTGTGATCAAATATATAATAAAAAATAGCAAGGATGCTGTAACATCCCTGCTATTTAGCAATAGCCGCTTTTAAGGGCAATCACTCCGTTATTTACATCTTTCCTCTCTTATATCCCATTCGGAAAAAGTGCATCGTATGCAGGACAAGGCAGTTTGTCGAGAAAATCCTGAAGCGGCTTGGGTTTATGGGTGTAAATATCTTTTAAGGAAGTTCCGTTGTAAATGTTGCCTATGACCACAGGATGGCACAGCTCGCAGATCAGAATATCGCCATTCCCGTGAAGATGAAGCTGCTTCTTACCATCCACGCAGTTGGAAAAATAAACACCTGGCTGCTCCTTGAAGCCCAGTGCTTCTGCAAAACGATCCATACAGGTGAAATACAGCACGGTATCGTCCTTTTTATGTGCGATCAAGTCATGAACGGAACGAACAAGTGCTTCCTTGGTAGAGATAGCGTTCCAGTTGGTATGATCCATCACGATGCTATTTTGGATTTCATGAATTCGTACACCGAGTTCATATACTTTCTCGCTGATCGCTGGCATGTTGTTCTGCGTCTCGGCAAATAGCAAGGTCTCCAGCACCGTTTCCAGCTTGGCTTCGGTACATAACCGAATATTCTGGGCGATTGTCTCATACATGCGCGGATGAACATGATAATATGCCGCATATTTTTCGGGGTCCGTGAAGTTGAAGGAGATATGGATGTTGGAAAGCCCCGCATCACGCAGCCTCTCAATTCGTTCAGGACTGAGCAAGCTGGCATTAGTGTTGAGCTGGGTAGCGATTCCCTTGCTCGAACAGTGAGCCACAATGTCCAGACAATCCTGATACTTCAAGGTCACCTCTCCCCCGGACAGCCGCACGCGCTTTAAGGTGGGGATTTCATCAATGATGCGTATCACTTCTTTACTGCTGATGCATTGTCCATCATTACGCTGGTATGCGCAGCAATAATCGCATTTAAAATTACAATTGGAGGTGACTCCAACCTCCAGCCCCTCCAATTCGTAGATACCTGGCTTTTCCAGTTCAAGCGCTTTATATTTGTTCTCTATACTCACTTTCTCATGATCCTCCCGATCTCAGGCTTGTGTCTTGAATTCCCTTGAGATTATACAGAATGAGGATGGCTTGGAGATATGACATTGGTAACGGTCACTCTAAATGAATGGTATGGAATACACGCATATAACCGAGAAGACATGGCTTTATCCGGTCATGTATTTTACTCGCATTATGCCTATAACACCCCATACCAACCGCCCAGCAAAAATAATAGTATTCTATAAATCTGTAGGCTAAAAAATATACAAAACTGAATTTACACTAACCTTTATGTAAGTACCTGTACTAAAAGTGCATACTTACTTATTTGCAGTGCGTACTCTATACTCTAGAAGTAAACCATATTCAAGGAGGGCAAATCTTTGAAAACTCTCATTATCGTATCGCACCCAAACATAGAAAAATCCGTGATTAACAAGCGATGGGTAGAAGAACTCAAAAAATATCCTGAAAAGTATACTGTACACGAATTGTATAACATTTACCCTGACGGAAACATTGATGTGGAAAAAGAACAGCAATTAATTGAATCACATCGTAATCTTGTTTTACAGTTCCCGGTCTATTGGTTTAATTGTCCGCCACTTCTTAAAAAGTGGCTTGACGATGTTTTTGCTTATGGTTGGGCATATGGTTCAAATGGAGGGGATAAATTAAAGAATCGTAAAGTCGGCTTAGCTGTATCTGCCGGAATCAAAAAAGAAGATTACAGCGAAGAGGGAAGATACCGCTATACGCTTGAACATTTATTATCTCCTTTTGAAACTACATTGCTATACTGCAATGCGGATTATCGTTCGTTTTTTGCGTTTTATGGTATAGAAAGCGAACCTGGTGAAAATGAGCCTGGCAAAGAAAATGAACCGGTTACACGCCATTTGGAAAATAGCACAAAAGATTATTTGAATTTTGTGGACAACCTGTAATAGGTAGCTTTATTAAAGCTAAAAAAGAAGTATTTCCTTGTTTAGGAGATACTTCTTTTTGAATTAGACTAAATAGCTATGCCTACCGCTGTATAGCCTCCAGAGCTGGCGAACTGTTATTCTCTCCCCACTCGCACATCATATTTAACAATGGAATGAGAGAAAGACCGCGTTCAGATAATGAATATTCAACTTTTGGAGGGACTTGGGGAAATTCCTTGCGTATAATCAGGCCATCTGCCTCCAGTTCTTTCAACATAATGCTTAGCGTTTTAAAAGAAATGGTACCGATCCTTCGCTTCAGCTCATTATGCCGCATAACCTTATTTTCAGATAGACAATACAAAATGATCATTTTATATTTACCGCCTATTAAGGACAACGTATATCCGAACCCAGTATCTTTTAGCATCACACCAGTAGGAACACAGCTTTCACTCATAAGTTACACTCTCCTTTAGGTGGGTATAAGACATAAATATGCATACTGTGTATTTTATAGTGTTACTGAAAGGAGGTAAAGTAAGATCGGCTCTTCGCTATACTGCTTGGTTAAAGATACTTTTAATAAGTTGGCAAAACGATTTGATATTCATTCCTTCTTACGATAGTTGCCCTCCAATTGTGAGCGATATGTGAACTGGGCATACTTCTCATTTCCAAATCCATACTGAATATATCTGTTGGTAATGGAGGCGGAAGGTAGTGGACAAAAAGATGAACCTGCTCATGTTCAGCGGGGATTACGATAAGGCGATGGCTGGACTGATTTTGGCGAATACGGCTCGGGAATTGGACGTGGACGTGACGATGTTTTTTGCGTTCTGGGGACTATTTCTGGTTCGTGATCCTGATAAAATGACGCTTGAGGACAAGACGATTTATGAAAAAATTATGGGCTGGATGACTCCAAAAGGACCTGAGCAGCTGCCGTTGTCCAAAATGAATTTTAGCGGTCTCGGCAAGCTGATGCTGACAGAAATGATCGAAGATAACGAAGCCCCGAAGCTGATTCATTTCTTGAAGGGGGCACGGAAAAAGAACGTCAAATTTTATGCCTGCAAGCTATCGGTGGACATTATGGGTTTTAAACCCGAAGAATTCATACCTGAACTAGAAATTATCGAGGCCAAAACGTATCTCAAAGATGCGCTCGTATCCGATATGCAGCTGTTCATATAAGATGTACGCACGCCTTGTCCGGCTTTCGGATGAGGCTTTTATTTTGACAAAATGATGACATTCGCCTATTTTTCTTAACCCATTCGGGTCTTCCTACGTACCCTAGAACGACAGAACCACATGGGAGGCGCCCGTATGCTCAAGGCTCGAATCGGAAGCAACAATAGTGCGTACCAGCCTTCTGGCGAGGCTTATTTCGCACGGTATCGGAAAGGTACGATTGGATATCGTCAAACCTTTGAATCTCCATACGGGCCAAAAAAGCTGGTGTATGCGGATTGGGCTGCCAGCGGTCGTCTGTATGGACCTATTGAGTCCAAAATAGCTAACCATTTCGGCCCTTTTGTGGCGAATACCCATACGGAGTCTAATTTGACAGGTACCCTGATGACCCAAGCCTACGAAGAGGCAAAGCGAATCATTAAGAATCACGTTCATGCCAACGAACAAGACATCATTCTGTTTGCCGGGTCCGGTATGACAGGGGCAATAAATAAGCTTCAACGCATGCTGGGATTGAAAATACATGAAAAATTAAAGCATCACTACCCTATCGCTGAAAAAGAACGTCCCGTTATTTTTGTCACCCATATGGAGCATCACTCGAATCATATCTCCTGGGCTGAAACGATTGGAGACGTCGTGTGCATTCCTCCCGGTCCCGGTGGTACCGTTGATCCGGCAAATCTGGAACGTTTGCTGCTTCAATTCCGTCGTCGCCCTATCAAGATCGGCGCTTTTACAGCCTGTTCCAATGTTACGGGGTTTGAACCGCCGATTTATCAACTGTCCCGCAAAATGCATGAGCATGGCGGGGTGTGTTTCATTGATTTTTCCGCAAACGCCCCTTATGCCGAGATCAACATGCACCCCACAGAGCCGCTTGAAAGATTGGATGCTATTGTATTTTCTCCCCACAAATTTCTCGGCGGCCCCGGAACAAGCGGTGTTCTCATTATGGATTCGAAACTAAGCCTCAACCATGCCCCGGATCAGCCAGGAGGCGGTACGGTAAGCTGGACCAATCCTTGGGGTGGGTACGAATATAAAGACAATATCGAAGCACGCGAGGATGGGGGGACTCCTGCTTTTCTACAGGCCATACGAACGGCGCTCTGCATTCAACTGAAAGAACAGATGGGCCAAAACCGCATTTTGGAGCGCGAAAAGGAGTTAACGTCATCACTCTTAAAAGGGTTGAAAGGAATACCACACTTGCACGTTTTAGGTGGAAGAAGCCAAGAACGACTCGGAATCGTTTCTTTCGTTGTCGACCATATCCACTACAATCTGATCGTAAAATTACTGAATGATCGGTTCGGAATTCAGGTCCGCGGCGGTTGCTCCTGTGCAGGAACGTATGGACACTATTTGCTGGGCATCGATCAACAAACCTCTAATGAGATGTCAGACCTCATCCATGCGGGAGACTTATCGAGAAAACCCGGCTGGGTGCGCCTGTCCCTCCATCCCATGATGACGAATCAGGAAGTCTCCTATCTTACCTCTTCCATACGAGCGGTTGTAGGAAATATCATAGCGTGGCAAAAGGATTATACGTATCAGCCCGAATCCAACGAGTGGCGATATAGGTATGAACATAAAAAAATAGATGTCAGCAAATGGTTCAATTTTAGCGATTAAGAAACCTTTGTCCAATCCCTTCTCTTAAGTGCCCTTTGTTGAATACTCGATAACTCTCAAAAAAGAAAGGAGCCACCTTGTACCAAAGGCCTGCTCCTTTCTTATTTATCCATCCATTTAGAAGAAAAACGTTTATTTACTCTCAGCTTCCCACTTGGATATCTCTTCGCGCACCCGTGGCGCTACCTCTGTTCCCAATAACTCAATGGCTCTCATGACATCCTCGTGCGGCATCGTGCCTACAGGTACGTGCAACAGAAAGCGTGTAATGCCTACCTGCTTACGCAGGTGAATGATTTTCTGAGCAACCGTATCGGGATCGCCTACATACAATGCACCTTCAAAGCTGCGTGCGGCATCGAAGCTGGAACGGGTGTAAGGACCCCATCCACGCTCACGCCCAAGGACGTTCATGCTTTGCTGGGTGGAAGGGAAAAACTTTTCCGCTGCAAGCTCGGTACTTTCCGCAATAAAACCATGCGAGTGGGATGCAACCGGAAGTAATGATGCATCATGACCTGCGTGCGTAGCGGCTTTTTTATACAGCTCCACAAGCGGCGCAAACTGCACAGGACTACCGCCAATGATCGCCAGAACCAATGGTAACCCGAGCAAGCCCGCGCGAACCACAGATTCCTGATTGCCTCCGCTACCAATCCATACGGGCAACGGGTCCTGAACCGGACGTGGATACACGCCCAGATTATTGATCGCAGGCCGATGTCCACCTTTCCAGGTGACTTTTTCAGAATCCCGTATTTTCAATAACAGTTCGAGTTTTTCATCAAACAGTTCGTCATAGTTATCCAAATCATAGCCAAACAACGGGAACGATTCGATAAAAGAACCCCGGCCTGCCATAATCTCAGCTCGTCCATTCGAGATGCCGTCCAATGTGGCAAAATCCTGAAATACACGTACCGGATCATCCGAGGAAAGCACCGTAACCGCGCTGGTCAGCCGAATCCGCTGGGTCTGTGAAGCAGCAGCAGCTAGTATTACCGCAGGAGCAGATGCCGCATAGTCTTTACGATGATGCTCTCCCACGCCATATACATCCAGTCCTACCCGATCTGCAAGCACAATCTCCTCGACAACTTCACGTATTCGTTGTGCATGACTGATGACCTCACCCGTCTGTGTATCCGGCGTTGTTTCTACAAATGTGCTGATACCTATCTCCACTTGCCCTACCCCCTGCTTCAATGTCTCGTTCTCATCGGCTGCTTTGTGAGCAAACCATTTTAAAAACCGATATCTTTATTTTGAACCTTTTCCGCGTTTTTTTCAAGCTCTGCTTTCTAAATATGGAATCGGCTTAAGAGAACCTGAGGATTTTCCGCAGGAAACGAAATCTTTCTGTCGAATATTTTATGGAATAAAAGAGATTTCAATCCTCACAGCGTGAATACAACAAGGGGGCTCATACATCCATGGCTTTTGTCATCAATAACCTAAAGGATAACAGCAATGTTGCCATCGCAGACCAATTAGGTGGATTTACCGTATTGGAATACATATCGGATTTAAGCTGCACCTCGGTTGCGGCTGCGGAAGCCAATTACTATATGAGCAAAAGTAACATGCGCCGCAAGCAGCTCATGATCGAAATCAACAATAGTGAAATTATGATGAAGGCGGGCGCCATGCAATATACGGTGGGCAGTATGGAGATGACTACCGGCGTAAAAGGCGTAGGGGGCTTAATGCGAAATTTGGTGTCCGGTGCTGTAACGGGAACAAGTGCCATCAAACCTCTCTATAAAGGCACGGGTACGATTATGCTGGAACCTACTTATAGTTACATTTGGCTCATTGATGTCGATAATGATCACATTGCTATCGAAGACGGCTTATTTTTAGCTTGTGAAACTACGCTGGACATATCCGTTGTTGCCCGTAGCAACCTTTCCTCGGCCGCTCTGGGTGGAGAAGGATTATTTAATTTAAGCGCTCGGGGAAAAGGAGTTCTTGCCCTGCAAGCGCCTATCCCTTCCGAGGAAGCGGTCGTTATAGAATTGCAAAACGATGTGCTGAAGGTGGATGGTAACTTTGCCCTCATGTGGTCCAATACCTTACAGTTCACCGTCGAGAAATCCGGGAAAACCAAAATGGGCTCGGCTGCTTCCGGCGAAGGGCTGGTCAATGTGTACAGGGGAACCGGAACCGTTTGGCTGGCACCGCTGTAAACGATGTATAATCCAAGGAGAAGCGCCTAGCTTCTCCTTTTCTAAATCCTCATTGAACTGAAAAGTGTCTCTGAAATACGTTGAGATAAACAGCATATTTCTTTTTCCAATTCAAGTTTCAGGGCTGTTGCTGTTGGTCCATCTATGACTATGATTCTACCTCCTGAAGCTGTCCGAATATAAAGAAAAACCCCTCTTATATCAAAGGGTTTTTCCAGTACAAACTCCAAACTCGTTGGGTTGCATTAACATAGCTTTTAGTTCTTTTTCACAAACTCCGATTTTAATTTCATCGCTCCGAAGCCATCAATTTTGCAATCAATATCATGATCGCCTTCCACCAGACGGATATTCTTTACTTTTGTGCCGATTTTCAGGACGGATGAGCTTCCTTTGACTTTAAGGTCTTTAATGACGGTTACAGAATCACCGTCCTGCAGAACGTTACCATTGGCATCTTTGATGACTTTTACATCTTCATTGTTTGCTGCTTCTGATTCGGAAGACCACTCATGAGCGCATTCCGGGCAAATGAAAAGACTCCGATCCTCGTACGTGTATTCTGAATTACATTCCGGGCAATTTGGCAAATTAGACATATTTGTATGTACTCCATTCATTATCAATTCTACACCTGTGATCGTCCTATGAAACAAACCTTGCTCCAAGCCCTCCTTGGAGTTCCTTACAAGTATATTGGATAATCAGCAACGATTCCACTAATAGAGGAAATTAGTTTAGGATTTCCCTTTCCTTTTGAAATGATTATGATGATTAAAAAAGGATGCCCGCCTTGTTAGGGTAGCATCCTTCATCATGAGCAGAATCATATTTTGAAAATGTGCTCTACGGCGATTTTATGCCTTTGTTTGCTCAACCAGCTCACGAATTCCTTGGCTAAGCGGCGTAAGCGGGCGTTTCAGAAGCTTCTCGAAATCGTTGCTTACAACATCCAAAGCTCCTTCACGAATCGCTTTTTGAATACCGACCACAATAGGGATTGCGGCTTCCGGTACGCCCGCACCAAGCATAATGTCGGCATACGCAGTATCGTCTACCTGCTGTACAGGCACATCCTTACCCAGCACCTCAGCAAGAATCGCCGCAAACTCTTCTTGGGTAATCGGCTTGCCTGAAAGCTCGTATATCGTATTCTCATGCCCTTCGCTGGACAAAACGACTGCCGCCGCTTGCGCATAATCTGCACGGGCAGCCCAACCTACTTTACCGGAACCTGCTGAGGTCAGCCAAGGAGCCCCGGCCAGCACGGATTGAATCGTGCCTGCTTCATTCTCAAGATACCAGTTATTACGCAGGAAGGAGTAAGGAATGCCCGATTCGCGAATGAACTCCTCCGTTATACGATGTACAGGTGCAAGGAACAGAGTGCTGTCAGCCGCATTGGCAGCGCTGGTATAAGCGATGAAGCCTACTCCCGCACGTACAGCAGCATCCACAGCAGCCTTATGCTGGCGGATTCTCGTATCATTATCGCCGTCTGCGGATATAATCAGCAATCGGTCTACACCAGTAAACGCTTGGTCCAGCGTCTCCGGTTTATCAAAATCGCCAAGACGAACGTCAACGCCACGGGCACGCAAGTTTTCTGCTTTTTCCGGATTTCTCACGCTAACAATAAGGTCTTCTGCCGATACGGATGCAAGCAACGCCTCTACCACGATGGAACCCAGTTGCCCGGTTGCTCCTGTTAATGCGATTTTCATATGAAATCCTCCATTCAGATTTTATTTACCTTTCTATAGTAGCTATAAATATGATGCTTGTCTAATTTGGAGTTGATGAAAACACAGCTGCTGTCAGCGAATTAAATGTTAGGCAGATTGATGCATTAAAGCGAATTGTTAAAGAGGTACGCGGGGCGTTTGAATAAAAGGGGCGCTCGCGGCTCTCCAGCTTAGGATTGAGGCTCGTAGTCACTCAATTTTCCTTCATAAATCAAATGCAGTCGGTCGCTTTGCCGAAAATCGTCCGGCGTAATAAGAGCGGGCAACTTGTTCCATATTTTTATGCCGGATCGCTGTAAAATTTCTGCAACGAATTGCGAACAAAAATAGGAATTACTGAACTCGACGGGTTCTTTGAGTGCAATACCAATCAAACCCAGTAAGTTATACATATATTTTTGACGACTTCTGATAAAGACGTGTAGGACCCGTTTCATTTTCTCGACTTCACGCTCGGTTACTTGAAGCTCGTAGATGACACATGTTGTATTCGGAAATCTGCTGTATGTACCTGTCTTAATATCCTCTTTCACGAAACCACCATCCAGAGGGTTATTAGGGGTCTTTCTCCCGAAGCTGTATAACTCCGAAAGTTCCCGGTTGAAGGAAATGGAGGCGTGATTGTATGGTGCCCTCGTATAGCTCTTAATGACTCTCGTAAGAAACGTTCCCATATTCGTAAGTAAGATAAAGACGGATTGATCAGCTACCATTTACAAAATTTCTCCTTATCAAGTTTGGGTTATTCCTTCATAATAACATAGGAATCCTATAATGGACTCCTACCTCGCGATAAGTTGGTGATTGGCAATGGACAGCTCGCTATTAACGTTAATCCTTATTTTCACAGCCTTATTGGCTATCCAATTGATTTATGTTGTGATCGTCAAAACACAGCCCAACAAAGACTATGCAGCCATCGGACTTCGCATCAAAACCTGGTGGGGCATGTTCTTTATCTTTTGCTTGGCAACTCTTTTTAATCCGATTGTTTCACTGCTTTCCCTGATGGCACTCACTTTCTTTGCGCTGAAAGAATATTTCTCCATGATCAAATCCAGAAAAGCCGATCGCAGACTTTTTTTGTGGGCGTACTTGGCGATTCCTGTGCAGTTTTATTGGATTTATATCGGGTGGTACGGGATGTTTATTGTCTTTATCCCTATTTATGTATTCTTGCTCCTGCCGCTCCCGCGATTGATTAACAAAGGAACGGTCGGTTTTCTGCGCAGTGTCAGCTCAACCCAGTGGGGGCTTATGCTGATGGTTTTCGGGCTTAGTCACTTGGCCTACTTTCAATTCGCTACACCGCAATACGGGGCGAAACTCGTACTTTTTCTAGTGGTATTGACACAACTCAATGATGTTGCACACTATCTGGCATCTCTCTATTTCGGTAAGCGGAAAGTCGTCCCAACCTCCAACCCGAATTTAACTTGGGAAGGCTTTGCATTCGCGTTTATCGTGACGATAGGAGCTTCGTATCTGATCTATCCCTACCTGACGCCATTTGACCTGAAATTTGGAATTATTTTCGGCATGCTGATCAGCTTGAGCGGTTTCTTCGGCAGCTTAACGGTTTCCGTGCTGAAGCGGGATTTATTAATCGGCGATGATGACAAGTTCGATGCTTTGAAAAAAAGCTACTTAAGCCGGGTCGATAGTTTGACCTACACCTCGCCCGTCTTTTTTCATGTAATCCGTTATTTTTTTGACTTTATGTAGCAATTACATTGCTCAAACCTCGTATGAATAGTGATCATGGAACACGATATCTTGCTATGAAAAGGGCATCCTATCCTCACTTAAGGATAGGATGCTTTTGCGTGTACTACCGTTGCAGGGCATTCCTAATCCTGCTAACCCCTTCACGAATTTCGTTTTCCTTTAGATGCCCGTAGCCCATTAGCAGTCGGTTTCCTTCGAGCTGTGCTGCAAATACATTTTCGCTACGGAGATGTTCTAGCAGATTCTCTCGGAGTGGGAACTGAAACTCTGCTACCAAATGTAAACCAGCTGATCGGCCACATACCCGGTATTGCCCTGTAAAATGCTGCTCCAGGCTATCAAGCAGGACCTGACGACGCTTGGCGTACACTTTTTTCATCTTATGTACATGCTTATGAAGGAGTCGCTTCCTGATATACCGACTCAACACAATTTGCTCCAAGCTCGCCGTCTGGTAATCCGCCAGTTGCTTTAAACGGATAAAATCAGCGACTCGTGATGGGGGAAGAACAATATAGCCGATCCGCAGTGCGGGGAACAAAATTTTGCTAAACGTCCCGACATATAGCACCCGGTCTGGGTCCAGACTCTGCAAGGAGTGGACAGGCGCCCCATCATACCGGAACTCACTGTCATAATCATCTTCGAGCAGAAGGCATCCTGTCCGGGCTGCATACTGGATAAGCTCGATCCGCCTTTGGATCGGCAAGATACCTCCCAGCGGGAACTGGTGCGAGGGTGTAAGATATGCCAGCTTGGGGTGTTTCTTTTGCGGCAGATCGGCTGTTATAACTCCCGAATCATCAACAGGCATGCTCCGCAGTGTGGCCCCTGTAGCCGACAGAATGCTTTTTAAATCTTCATTTGTCGGTTCCTCTACCAGAGCTTCGTCCCCAACTGACAGCAACAGACGGGTGACAAGCTGAATCGCTTGTACTGCTCCGCTAGTGATTACAATATGTTCCGGTCTGGCTTTCACTCCCCTGGTGTGAACCAAATAGTCGGCCAGCTCCCTTCGTAACTCAGGCTCTCCAGCAGGGTCGCCATAACCCAGTGCCAGATCAGGAGCCTCTTTGCATACGCTCTGAAGCAAGTCGGCCCATGATTTGCGCGGAAATAATTCCAATGCGGGGAGGCCTGTCCGGAAGGAAATTACCGACACCTCATTTGAATATGGAGTATCCATTGCAGACACAGACGCCTCGATAGGCGGTGCGGATACATAACCTGGAAGAACGGCCCCCTCGGCTACATAGGTACCTGAACCCGGGCGCGCAATGGCTAAGCCTTCGGCTAGCAGCATTTCATAAGCTTCGAGAATAACATTCCGGGAAACGTTCAACTGTAAGGCCAGCACCCGGGTCGAAGGAAGTTTATATCCTGCTTGCAGTTCTCCGGCTAAAATACGGTCCCGTATCGCTTGATACACCTGACGCAGCATCGGAACTGTCACATTCTTATCGATAGATACCCACATAGGCTGCCCCCTCAAGCGGTACTGTCAAAAACCTCTTCAACTGGATCTACAAGTGCCCAGTTTCTATTGGTACAGTATATATCAATATCTGTACAAGAGGTGAGATGAAATGAACAAACCAACCTTTTCGACTTACATGGAATTAGTGATCGCAACCTCCATTGTCGGCAGTTCTGTGGTAGTCGGTAAACTGGTCGTGATGCGGCTGCCTGTTTTTTTATCGCAATCTGCCAGTCTGGCCGTTGCCCTTCTGTTCTTGATACCCATTGTATTCATCAAGAAATATTCACTAAGGATCAGCAAACGGGATGCATTAATCCTGTTCATTCAGGCTCTGATCGGCATGTTTCTCTTCCGCGTCCTAATGCTGTACGGGCTGGCCTACGCCTCTGCTTCCGAAAGTGGAATTTTAACAAGCTTGACCCCAGCTATCGTTGCACTTCTTTCGTATGTACTGCTGAGAGAAAAGATTACGCTACGCCCCGGTCTCGGGATCGCCTGTTCACTGCTCGGTGTTTTGGCACTGCAAGTACCTCACATATCGGCGCTCTGGTTCAATGCTCCCAACGCAACCTCGTTCATTGGCCTGCTGCTTGTTCTGTCTGCTGTGTTTGGAGAAGCGGCACTGACAGTGTTACGCAAGATGCTATCCAGCCATGTCTCTTCCCTGCTTGGAACCATGTATATAACACTCTTTTCATTCTTCATGTTTCTGGCTTGTTCCTTTGGGGAGGCCCAACAGTTCAACTTTAACCACGTTGGTGCAGGGGAGATTGGGCTAGTCTTATATTATGGTATCTTTGTCACAGCATTAGCCTACGTATTATGGTTTCGGGGCGTGTCAAGAGTACCGGCTAGTACAGCAGCTGTATACACGGGTTGTATTCCCGTCAGCACACTGCTGCTGTCCTATATCATCCTCCGTGAATCCTTCTCATTTGCTCATCTAGCTGGTGCAGGCTTTGTATTTCTGGGCATCATGCTCATGTCACGCGGTGAACGCCGCTGACTCACGCAATGACCTTCTCAAAAAAGAGGCTCCCGACTGAAACTTCGGGAGTCTCTCTTCTTTGATTCAAGTTCTTAGCGCATTGAATTAATGCACCTGATCCAGCAATTGATATACTTCTTCCTTCGTTGTAGCTGCCAGAAGCGACTCCTTACTTGAAAAACATAATCAGAAGATTCAACAAGAAATTTCCAGGCTTATGGAAACCCAAAAAATTATTGAATATAAGCTCAACCATTATCGTGACATCTCTGCAAATCCCGATCTTGGCGACACGAATTGCACCCCTACAACACCCAGCACCAATCCCCTTTTTTAAGGGGTTATTTTCATTTTCAGTGGGAGATTGATGGAGCCCCCTTAATTCCCTATAATCCAAATATAGCATGAATTTCTAGGGGGGAATAACGGTGATCACCTATATGAGATGCAATGACGTCAGCATGGAACACATTTTTCAAGCATTTTCGCTTGGGTTCTCGGATTATTCCATTCGCCTGACCACGGATCAGGACGATTTCGCAGCACGTTTTTTTGGTCCAGAGGGTAATAAACGGAATCACTCTTTCCTTGCCATGGATGAGGATCAACCGATCGGCTTAATTCTCGGCGGTGTCCGGCAGTTCGACGGGTACAAGACCATGCGTTGCGGCACGCTATGCATCGCTCCGGCTTATCGTGGTCAGGGGATTAGCAACAAGTTGCTGGAATTACATAAACAAACAGGCATCTCCGCGGACTGCCAGCAGCTATGGCTCGAAGTCATCAAGGATAATCATCGGGCAGTCAAATTATATGAAAAGCAAGGCTACCAGGCACGCTATACGCTGAAATACTACAACGGCACTCTGCCCTCCACCCCAGCCGCTGCCCCCTCATCTTCGTATATTCTTAAGGAAGTTACATTTGATGACGTCGCAGCTTTTCGTAAGACCCTCACCGACTGTCACATCCATTGGCAAAGTGACACACCTTATTACGCCACCAGTACACAGGAAGCTTTTCTTGGCATCTACGAAGTGAATCAAACGTGCCTCCTATTTAGCCCCTATTTGAACTTGGACAGTACACCCCTTACTCCGATACAATAATATTGAGGCGGAGGGGAACGAAATGAAGAAGAAACAGTATGATCTAAATTTCAAGAAGATGGTGGTTGCCAAGGGGAAGGAAATCGGCAACATGACCGCTATATCAAGACAACATGAGCTTGATCCAAAGATGGTATTGCGATGGGCCAGAGAATTAAATCGTAAGGATCTAGATACACTGGATGGTTCTAGTATTAAGCAAGCGAAATTTGTACCGACTTCAGAAGATTATGCAGAGCTTGTGAAAGAGAATGAGAAACTTAAGAAGCTCTTTGCAGAGCAAGCCTTAGAGAGGGATATTCTCAAAGACCTACTAAAAAAACGAACCCGTACTTGCGGATAAAATAGAAATCGCCCAGAAGTATATTACACGAGGGCATAGCATCAGCTTTGTACTGCGTGTGCTAGAGGTAGAACGCTCAACGTATTATGCATACGTGAATAGGCCAGAGCAAGCCCAAGAAACAATCCACAGGGCCGGTCGCCCTGCACCTGGTTTATCTTATACACAAGATGGTGAGCCAATCAGTGATGAGCAGATTTGTGAATGGATCATGGAGTTCTTAGCAGGCGAAGGCGCGAACTACGGCTATCGTAAACTGACCGTGCTTTTAAGCCGCCGCCATCAACTGAAAATTAACAAGAAGAAAGTTTACCGTCTATGCAAGCGGATGGATGTGCTTCGTCCACAGCGGAAACTCAAGATTAAGCATCCCAAGCGACTTGCCAACAATCGCGTCATAACGGCCTCTAATCAACTGTGGGAGACTGACATTAAGTATGGATGGGTCCAAGGCGAGCAACGGTTCTTCTTCCTAATGAGCATCTTAGATGTGTTTGATCGCGCCGTAGTTACTTATCACATTGGATTGACGTGCGAAGCGAAGCATCTCGTTCAGATCATGCAGGAAGCACTGATGAAACGTCAGCTCTTTGACAAGGCAGAAAAGCCCGTCATTCGTTCGGACAATGGTCCGCAATTTATTAGCAACCTGTTTGAGGAAGCTTGTAACGAGTTTGTCATGATTCACGAGCGCATCCCGCCAAAAACGCCGAATAAAAACGCGCATATCGAATCGTATCATTCGATCATAGAGGCGGAGTGCTATCAGCGGCATGAGTTTGAAACATATCCACAGGCCTATGAAGTCGTAAGTCAGTTTATACAAGATTATAATCGTATCCGCATCCACGGCAGCATTTACGATTTGTCCCCGTATGAATATATGGAAGCGGTGAAACAAGGCACTGTGAAGCCAAAGCAGATTAAGGTTTAATCTTAAGCCGCTATAAGTAAAGAAAGGAGCAACACGCATGAACGAGTACAGCCAACAACTACAAGACGGAATCGACGAGATGGAAGCAACCATCGAACGTCTGCGTGAAGAGATTCAACACCTTAAAGAGCAACGCGATGCCCTAGAGAAGGGCAATTTAGAACTTTATCGAAATCTAACCGAGCCTGACTTTTGATTGCGGGTCTCCCCCGAAGTGTGGAGAAGAACGTCAATTCGGGCGAAAAACAAAGCAAATTAACGAAATTCTACATCTGATATCGAATAAGAGGTGTATTGTCCTGTCCAGCCTGTCCATAGCGATGGCGAAACCAGGAGGGGCCACAATTGTCGCGAAGTCCGATTTCTGAGTTTCTCTGCCGCGCGGTGATTCGGCTGTGACCGTCTTCCGTCTTTCCCCATCTCTCCTTAGGCATGTCCGAGTCATCCTGAGCGAGAGCCTTTATAAACGGCCAGCTCGCTGAGATGATAGCGATTCCCATCACCAGGCCACGCATCATTTTCTCCTGAAGTCGGCAGGGCACAAATGCTGGCGCGAGCTATCTATGCAGAATCGGAGCGCTCTCGCTTGCTGTACGTTAGGTGAGGCTCCGTCACAACGCAATCCCGCGCCTTGTGTCGCGCGCGCCAATGTCCCGTCCGGGTCCGACAGCGGCTATGGGCGGGCTTCGCAAGTTTCCGACAGAAATGTAATCCAGTGTAACTGTTACGCAACAGTTTAGCCTAGGCGACATGCTGAGCCGACTTTCGCCCCCGATGTGAAGGCGAGCTTCCGGTGTCGGCCAGGAGCGGCCAATCGATCGAGTGCGGTAATGACCTTCGAGTGTCGGCTCCAGTCAGCTTTCCGCCGTCTGGTTCGAATCCCCGGGGCTTCCCTGGTAGGAAAGTATGCGTCGGCAAATCTGATTCAACACGTTGCCTTCTTGACACCGTTGCTAGGCCGATTTATCAGGATGGCGCTCGTAATAACGTGAAAGAGATGATCCCCCCGTGGCGCGAATCCGGGCTGGCCGACGAGCCAGCCGAGCGCCGACATCAGGGCGAACAGGTCGACCCCATCCATATCGGCGCGCGCAGTTCCCTCGGCCTGAGCGCGGAGCAGTAGTCGCGCGCCCGCTGACCGCACCGCTGAGCTTGAAGCGTGAAGCGCGGAGTCCGGGTCCGCGTGGGCGCTCGCCAACAAGGCGCAAACGCCGCTATAGCTATGAACGAATGCCACCCCTTCGCGAAACCAGGACACCAGCGCTTCGTCAGGTGGATTCGACGTTTCGAGTTCGGCTGCCTGCTGCATCAGTGCGTCCACATTCATACGCAGCAACGCTTCGAACAAGGCTTCTCGCGTCGGGAAATGGCGAAGCAGTGTGGCCAACCCGACGTCGGCCCGGCGGGCGATATCTCGCATGGACGCGTCGGCACCATGCTCGGTGACGACGTCACGCGCGACTGCAAGTAGATGGCTGTAATTTTTTCTGGCGTCGGCTCGCATAAATCGCCTTGACAATGGCTGCTCGGTAATCTCGCCCAGTGGGCCGGCTTCGCCCGTGACAGCGCTCGCTCGGAAATATTTTCTAGAATCTGAGTACTGGCCGCTGTATTCTTCGTTAATGCGACCTAATAAAAAGTCTATAGAAACCCCAAAAAGAGTGGCAATCTTATCGATCGTTTCCTTCCTTGGTGTTCTGCCTTTTTTGTCAGACTCGTATCCAGCTATGGTAGATCTAGATATTTTCAATCGTTCTGCAGCTTGCTCCTGCGTCCATCCTCGCTCTTCACGAAGCATTTTAAATCTCTCGGCGAATGTAGCCACCTAAATCACCCCTATTAATATATTACATTATAAATGTTCCTTTTGGAAACATTCTATCAAATATTATTGCTAATGTTCCGAAAGGGAACTATAATCAAATTGGATGTAATTTTTTATGGCGTAGTCTCGCATAAATCGCCTTGACAATGGATCACTGATCCATATATGATGAACCTGTATCTGAATCAGTGATCCACAAGATACAGCACATTTGTGCAAATGGGAACCGAGACACTGTCGGACATCACGAAAGGGGAAAGAAGTCATGGGAAAACTTGAAGGTAAGGTTGCAGTCATCACGGGTGGATCGAGCGGCATGGCGCTGGCGAGCGCCATGCGGTTCGTTGAAGAAGGCGCCTATGTTTTCATCACGGGCCGGAGGCAGGAGGCGCTCGACGAGGCCGTCAAGCTGATTGGCCGGAACGTGACCGGCGTGCGCGGCGACTCGGCCAATCTCGACGACCTCGACCGCCTGTTCGATACAGTAAAGCGGGAAAAGGGCAAGATCGATGTCCTATTCGCGAGCGCTGGCACGGGCGAAGCCGGCCCACTGGGCGAGATTAGCGAGCAGCACTTCGATGCGACCTTCGGCCTGAATACGCGCGGAACGCTGTTTGCGGTCCAGAAGGCGTTGCCGCTGTTCAACGATGGCGGATCGATCATCATGACCGGGTCAGTTACTTCGGTGAAAGGTTTTCCTGGTTTCGGCGTGTATGCGGCGAGCAAGGCGGCGTTGCGCTCATTCGCACGCACTTGGCTCAACGAACTGAAGGGCAGGAATATCCGGGTGAACGTGCTGAGCCCGGGGCCGATCGCCACACCGATGCAGGACCAAGCTATCGACGAGGAGACGAAGCGGATGTTCGAATCCCTGATCCCGCGGGGAAAGATGGGCCGTCCTGAGGAAATTGCGACGGCCGCGCTGTTTCTTGCTTCAGACGATTCGAGCTTCGTGAATGGGGTGGATTTGTCTGTCGACGGCGGCTTATCAGCCATCTGAGATCACGCCGAAAAGCGTGTGGGGGGTCTGTCAACTTGACGAAGATGATCCGAGTTGTGTCGATAAGTATGGAATCCTGATTAATAAGCGGGATTTATTTCGGTGATTGTCCAGCGGGTATTGTCTCGCGTGGCGCATCGCGGGCAACGGTCCCTCACGCCCGGTTACCAATTAACATGGGTCCGTGGTTGATCAAAACGTCCCCTGAATGGAGAGTTAACATGAGCTATTCGATTATTGGCTTTGGCGCGGTAGGCCAAGCACTCGCCCGAGCATTTGCAAGAAAGAACATCGATGTGACCGTCGCCAGCCGGCGCCCTCCCGTGACGTTGATACAGCAGGCACGAGCGATCGGCCCCACCGTTGTCCCTAGGACGCTGCAGGATGCAATCGCGTCCGACACGATCTTCCTGGCGATTCCGTTTTGGGAACATCGCGAAGTCGCGAAGCAGATCACAACCTGGCAGGGCAAGACGATCATCGACGCGACAAATACAAATGCTCCCGTTGAAGACCTGGATGGTCAGCCGTCGTCCGCAGTTGTCGCCAAAGCGTTTACCGGCGCCAGGTTCGTAAAGGGCTTTAACCATCTGCCCGCTGCCGTTCTGGCCGCTGATCCGAGCGTGAATGGCGGCAGCCGCGTCGTGTTTTTGTCAAGCGACGACGAAAATGCGGTGGCGCCGGTCGCGGTTCTGGCCGAACAACTCGGTTTCGCGCCGATTGCGCTAGGACCGCTCAAGGATGGCGGCTCGCTCGTCCAGGCCAGGGGCAATACCTGGGCTGAACTGATCTTCCAGGATCTCGTCAAGTTCAAATAGCGGCGCGTAACAACAAAGTCACAGCCGCCACGCGCATAGCCAAACGCGTGCTGGTGATCTGACCGAGATTCAGTTAGTGCTTCTGCGCGGGTGCATCATGGCCGCTAGACTCGCCGGATACCACTCGAAATATGTATCATGTAATAATGCTTAACGATTGTTCGTTCAACATGAAGGACTATTCAATGACAATAGGTGCATAAAAAGGCGTGCCATTAAGCCAATGTCATTAAGTATGGCGCAAGGCTAAAAATCAAGAAAAAGAGCAGGTTATCGAAAAGATAGCCCGCTCTTTTTTTGGTGTCTATTTAGCCCCTATTTGAACTTGGACAGTACACCCCTTACTCCGATACAATAATATTGAGGCGGAGGGGAACGAAATGAAGAAGAAACAGTATGATCTAAATTTCAAGAAGATGATGGTTGCCAAGGGGAAGGAAATCGGCAACATGACCGCTATAGCAAGACAACATGAGCTTGATCCAAAGATGGTATTGCGATGGGCCAGAGAATTTAATCTTGAGTTTCCGCTGTGGACGAAGCACATCCATCCGCTTGCATAGACGGTAAACTTTCTTCTTGTTAATTTTCAGTTGATGGCGGCGGCTTAAAAGCACGGTCAGTTTACGATAGCCGTAGTTCGCGCCTTCGCCTGCTAAGAACTCCATGATCCATTCACAAATCTGCTCATCACTGATTGGCTCACCATCTTGTGTATAAGATAAACCAGGTGCAGGGCGGCGAGAAACAAAGCAAATTAACGAAATTCTACATCTGATATCGAATAAGAGGTGTATTGTCCTGAATTAGGGTGTTTAACCGCCTCGGCATGGTGAGCATGAGTGCTCAGGGTAAAATCAACTTTCTTTGGGTCCGATCCTAAGCATCGCAACCAAGGATTAGGATGCACCCTCCTTCATAGAGCAGCAGAGATCCAAAAGATTGAGAAGGTGTACATTTGTCTGTCCGACAATGACTCTCTTGAAGGCTTTATCCAAAAAATAGGTCTCTCGAAAGACCCCATTGAGCAATATGAAATGTGTATGCCGCTTCAACGATAATGGTTCACCACATTTAAATCAAAAAGAAGGTCGATCATGTTGTACAATGACCAACCTTCTTCCTATCCATGCTCCCCCGCTTGATCCACCTACATCTATCATTTCTGAGAACGATTGATATACTCTGATTTGACCAATGCGCACATGTAAAGATCATCATATTTCCCGGACGTAAATTCATATTGGGAGAGGAGCCCTTCTTGCCGAAAGCCCGTCTTTTCAAGCAAACGCAAGGATTGTGCATTCTCTGGCTCTACTAGCGCCTGAATGCGGTTCAATGAGAGGGTATTAAACCCATAGTCGATTACAGCTGCAAGTACCTCCGACATTAACCCTTGGCCCCAATAGGCTCTGGACAATTCATAGCCCATTTCTGCCCGGTGATGACGTTGATCCCAGTTATGAAATCCGCAAGAACCGATGATTTTACCTTCATTTGTTTGAATAGCCCAGCGGATTCCCTGATCTGTCTCAAAAATCCGATCATACCAACTGATCTCATCCAGTGCATCCTGTTCAGACTCAAACGGGCTCAGTCCATAAAACTTCATAACCTGCTCATCTGAAAAGTATTCCAACATGTCCTTGCTGTCCGTCACTACCATTTTTCGTAATAAGAGACGTTCGGTCGTTATAACCGGAAACTCACCTTTCACATTCTCACCTCTTGCCGCCTTGTTCACTTTTGCCAGTTTTTCTTGCATACCTATGCTTCCTGAGTCTATCGTTACTTTCTTCTTCCAATTATAGAGTAAATGAGAGGAAGGGATATTTATAGTGATTTCTTTGTTTATAGAATGTTTTCCTAAACATGGATTGTAAAATGACCGTTAATATAAGGAGTATGTTTTTAATTATTAAGAAGAGGTGTATTTTTTGGACGAACAGCACGTATCACACAATCCGCAGGAAACTGCAAGACAGATGTACATTCGGCATGGTCAAAATTATGGGGCAGACACCAACAGGATGGCCGAAATATCAAAAACGTACGGGAATTCTACTCTGTATAGACGGTGGGGAGCAACGGTTTTTGATTTCATATTTTTTTTATTCGGGTATATTTGTTTTTTTATTTCTGTCATTCAAATAACGGATAGATGGTTTTTGCCTTTAGCGATTGCATCCCGTTGTATTCTCCTTATTGCTTTCTTCAGCTATTATTTGCTTTTGGAAGGTTACACAGGCTATACGCTTGGTAAGTTCGTTTTTCGTATTAAGGTGGTTAACGGGGAAGGAAAGCCTCCTGGTTTTCTTAAATCACTCATTCGTACGCTGCTCAGGCTAATAGACACCAATCCGTTGCTAATGGGTGGGATACCTGCTGGTATCAGCGTGTTAGTGACTGCATCAAGACAACGAATTGGTGATTTAGCTGCAGGTACATATGTTGTAAAGGTACGGGATTTAGAGTCGATTAGCAAAAAGACAATGAAACGTTCGCTATTTATATTTTTTACCGCAATGGTGATCTTGGGAGCCTCGTTTGTAAATGCTATTTTTATACTGGCAAATAGCTATGTGCCTCCTGAAGCCCTGGTGAGCAAGAAAGAGCAAAGCTATGTAAGTAAAGATGGACGGTTTCAAATCACGGCCCCACTGGACTGGTCAACAGACCCGGACCGTGAAGGAAAAGCAGGGATTGCGATATTCAATCCGTACATTCAAAAGTCCGTTGTGGTACTATCCCACTCAAAAAAGCAATTGGGCAATATAACTCTTCAACAGTATGGTAAGAAAGCTGAAAATAACTTAACCAAAGAGTGGAACCTGTCCAGTGTAGGACCTGTCTCTAACACAACCATTCATGGATATCCTGCCCTTGAGTTCACGATTAAAGGCAAGAAAGATGTGGACAAATATGTCACCCATGTAGCGATTATTAAGACCGAAAAGAATTACTACCAGGTGCTTGGATATGCACCAGCGTCTAAAGACGGCCGTTTAAAGAAAGAACTGCACGACATTACCTATAGCTTCCGCGAGGTTCATCATTAGACTGCGTGGCTGGCAATAAAAAGGGTAGGACAGAAAAAGCAGGTTACTCCTTAAGAGCAGCCTGCTTTTTGGTGCTTGTTACCTGATATATAAACTAAACTTTAAAAATCACATGGGAAACTGAGCAGGTGCGATAAGTACTGAATGAGGTTGACGTTTCACTTAAAATTAAAATTAAATATTGGTAATCCGTGCGCATAATCAACTTCTATAAATACACTTTCAAAATCGACTATATATTTCAAATCTTTTTTTAAGGTTTCTTTTGTTGGGCGTTCTAATTCTAATGCATAGGAGAAAAGCTCTAAAAAATCTGCATCTAAACCATGACCATTCGATTTATATTTTATATGATCTACATCTTCCTTTTTAACAAGTATAAAATCTGAATTATTGATAGTCTCTACAATACGTTTTTTTTCTACATGGTTAACTAAATTATCCTCATCTCCTTGAAAAGATAAAACCTGCGTATTTCCATTAAAATCTTTATAAAGCGTCTCTAAGTTTAAGTCTTGCTTATTTCGCACTATTTTCTTCGCAAAATAGTCAAATTCATAAACAAACGTTGAATTTCCCATAGTCTTATATAAAACTCTAATATCGGATAAATATGCCGGCTCTATCCAAGCCGAGTTGTCTATCAAATATGAAAACAAAGTAGGTGCTAACCTATTGCTTAAGTGTAATAGGTATGCCCCATGAGAGTGTCCGTATCCAATAATTCTATTGGACTTAAATGTTAAACCATTTCCATTTAGTATGATTTTAACCGACTCTACAGCGCTGATAATATCTACTGCCTGCATATAACTCATATCATTAAATTCCTCTATGCTTTCATCTATATCAGCAATCACAGAAACTAGAATATTTTTTTCAGACAATATATTTAGTAAAATAGAAGAGTCTTTATTTATTCTCTCCATTTCATCTATCGTAAGTACACTTCGTAAAATCTGAGGATTTTTAAACTTGTAGTTTACTGATGATTGCATATATGAACTACCAAAATAATTACACTGAATCGTTACCATATTGTATTTGTCAGCAAATAGTTCCCTCATTTTCATGTAAACTTTAGAATCAATATTACCGCCGAACCCAGGGACGAAAATAATCAATCCCGTGTTTTCATTAACTCCATTTTGTGGGATAGAAAAGTCAATTCGTAGTTCTCGATTAGACTTACCTGTGTATATATTATGATGTGCTGGAATATTAATACTATGTTGTTCTGACATACTTATTTATTCCCCCATTTAAATATTAAAGGCTCATTTCATCAAATAATTTCGACCAATAGGTACATCAGCATATCAAGACAAAGATTTTCTGATTAAATCCCCATTTCGTATTCTTCTAATATTTTGATTAAAACACAAAAGGCCCACAAGCGGGTCATCTTTTTTTCAAAATGTCCTTTTTGTGGGCACGGTTATACTTTTGCCTACAACTATACTCTCCTCCGTAGATTACAACTCAATACTAAAATATATAACATCGTCTAATGGATTATCATAATACGCTGCAATTTCACATCTATGATAAAATTGACTGACATGTTCAGCGACCTGCCTTATCATATTGTTCAGATGCACAATAAATTGGAAACCCTTTCATAAAGGTAGTGTATTAAAATATACTATATCACTATAGATAAAGGAGGAATCGCAGACTGTTCCAGCTCTCCGAAAAACAAGCCCAAGACATCGTAGACAAAATGATGAAGGATATTCCATACAATATCAATATTATGAATGAACGAGGCATCATCATTGGCAGCGGCGAAAGCGAACGGGTTGGAACTGTTCACCAAGGAGCTGTTCATGCGCTCGAAACCGGGAAAATGATTGAAGTATGGCAGGACGGCCACTATGAGAAAAAGGGGACCAATGAGCCCATCGTCATTCATCATGAACGAGTCGGTGTTATTGGCATTACGGGCAATCCCGATGAAGTGCGGCCTTTTTGCAATATCGTCAAAACCACGGTATCGCTCCTGATCGAGCAGCGAATCTCTCTGGAGCATCTGGCCCACGAAGCTAACCGTAAAAAATCCGTGCTGGAAATGCTGTTGAATCATCAGGGAGCCTATACCCTAAAAATAAAAAAAGAAGCGACTCAATATCACATTGATTTGCTTCTAAAAACTTCGGCGGTATATGTAAAGTATCTTCCTGACGACCCGGCTAATTTAGCCGAACTGTCCAATATATTCATGCAGCATCCGTCCTTTCGTATGGAGGAGAACAGCTATCTCATCCTGATGCAAAATCAGGAGGTGACAGACAAGCTGCTGGAGCCGCTTGTGCGTAGCCACCCCCATGTGCTGATTGCCGTCAGCAGACAAGAGCATAACATTGCGGATTGTTATTTGCAGGCCAAGTCAGCCATGAATGTTTTACTGGCTCTGCGCCCGCCCGTGCAGATAATCTCTTTTGCAGAAGTCGAATTTTGGGTCAAACTGAGCCAATCTAACCTGACGAACACGATCCATCTGGTCACTAAACTGGAAGACACCGTGGATTTGCTGGATACGCTGCGAAGCTTTATTAACCATAACGGCAGTGTGTCCCTCACCGCAGACGAATTAAATATTCACCGGAACACGCTGCAATACCGCCTGAAGCGCATCCATACCTTAACGGGTAAAGATCCCCGAAATCTCCTTCAACTTTTTGAGCTTACGCACGGCTTATTGGCACTGTATCAATGAACTGCTGTATTATGCCAGATCATTTTTCGGTAAAAATAACATATTTCCGCTCGCCGTCACTCCCGAATTTCTCAGCCAATCTCCTTTGGCTAAGATCGGGATTGCAGGCGAGCACTCGTATTATATCGTATTTGTATTATGCCGTTTTATGTTACCTCGCTTATCGATTGTTCATTTCTCGCCGAATTGAAGCACCCTTGCGATATTCTCACACGTACGCTCTACGTTTTGCGGCCCTTCTACCAACAGCTTATCCAGCTCCGAGGCTCCCGGCACGATGCCGAACACCGCATCTATTCCTTCCTTGTACAACGTATCGATCCCTTCCCCGATATAGCCAGCGACTGCAATGACCTTTTTGCCGGATTGTTTGGCAGCCTGAGCTACCCCATATGGAGTTTTCCCGAATTTGGTCTGAAAATCAATGCCGCCTTCCCCCGTAAAAACGATATCCGCCTTCGCCAGCTTTTGCTTTAACCCGGTGTATTCGATCACAATTTCAATGCCTTTTTGCAGCGCTGCCTGAGTAAAAATCAACAGTCCCGCACCCAATCCACCTGCTGCTCCCGCGCCAGGAAGATCGCGCACATCCTTGCCCAGCTGTCGCTTCACCACCTCCGCGTAATGAGCAAGATTGGCATCCAATTGCTGCGCCATCTCCGGTGTTGCCCCTTTTTGCGGACCGAATACATGAGATGCTCCATGCGCTCCGCACAACGGATTCGTCACATCGCAGGCTACAATCAATTGTACCTGCTGCAAGCGGTCATCCAGAGATGAAATATTAATACTGGCCAGTTCTCCCAGACTGCCCCCGCCGCGTGGAAGAGTGTTCCCTTTTGCATCAAGAAATCTGGCACCCAGCGCTTCCGCCATTCCTGTACCGCCGTCATTCGTCGCGCTTCCACCAATACCAATAATAATCTTTCGAATCCCCTGATTCAGACACTCACGGATTAGCTCACCCGTACCGTAAGTTGTTGTCTTTAGCGGATTTTTGTTATCCTTATTGACCAGATGAATTCCGCTGGCGGATGCCATCTCAATTGCTGCAGTGGTGCCGTCTCCCAGCAAGCCGTATGCAGCAGTTACAGGTTCTCCAAGCGGTCCGGTCACCTCGATATAACGAATCTGCCCGCCTGTCGCATCCACCAATGACTGTACCGTTCCTTCACCGCCGTCCGCCATAGGGACGTGGACATAATTTGCGGCCGGATAGACCTTGCGCAGTCCTTTTTCCATCGCGATACACACTTCTTTGGCTGTCATACTTTCTTTAAAGGAATCCGGTGCCAGCACAAATGTCTTCTCTCTCATCTTCTCACCTCATCATCAATGTTAAAGTAAAAATCCATATATCAATGTCGCCACAATCGTCATCGTTCCACCCACAATAGCTTCATAAGGGATGAGTCCCATCCGTTGTTTAATACTCATTTTCATGCTGTCTGCCGTGACGTGAAAATAGTTGCCTTGTGGCAAGGAGTCGATGACCGTAGCCCCTGTATGCACCATCACAGCTGCGGCCAACGGGGCCGTCCCCATGTTCAGAATAGCTTCCCCAAACGAGCCTGTCGCCAAAATAACTCCCGTTGAGGTCGACGCTGTGGCAGCCGCCATCAGAATACCTGCAAGCGGTGCCAAAAATGTGCCAGAAACTCCCGAGGCTTCAATCAAGCCAACCACCTGAGTAGACAAGTTGGAAGCAGAGATCAGACCCGCAATCCCGCCTGCACCGATCAAAATCAGCACGGTCGCCGTCATTTTATTCAAACCGGAGGCCGAATATTTTAAAATATTGCGTCCTTGCCCCATTGCCAGCATACCCACAATCCCGGCAATCGGCAAAATGTACATCGCGTCCACCTTGAAACTCGACAGCGCTTCAATACCGGAAATGGAACCAATCGGATTAATCATCAGCAAAATAACAGCTACCAACGGAGCTACAATTGCCCGTCCCAGCGCCGGGTACTTCGTAGTATCGACATCACTGTCCATCGTATCCTGGTCGGATACCTTCACACCTTTGGTTTTCAACATAGACGCAACCAGAACGGTCACGATTAAACCACATATCGCAGGAACCACATCTGCCAGCATAACATGGCTTAAATCCAGATTGAATCCACGTGCCGCCGCAATCGTATTGGGATTCGGTGAGATGATGTTACCCGCCTTTCCGCCTCCCGATAAGGCCAGCAGGAGCGCCAGCTTGGAAATCCCCATTTTGTTCCCGACCGACAACGCAATAGGTGCCACGATCAGCACTGCGACCGGAATAAATACGCCTACCGCCGTAATAATCATCGTTGCCAAGGCTAGTGCAAGAATTGCTTTGCTACCGCCGAACTTTTTTACAATAGCCTGCGCAATCGTCTCCGCCGCCCCGGACTCCATCATCACACCTGCCAATACCCCTGCGGCGAGCACACGAATGACCGTCCCCATCACACTTTGCGTACCGCTAATCAACACACTAATGGTCTGCTCTAAATTGGCTCCGCCCAATAAAGCGCCTACAATGGCTCCCAAAAACAAAGCGTAAACCGGATTCAGCTTTCTTAATATCAGAATAATCGCAATAGCCAGCCCTGCCAGAGCTCCTATCCAACTAATCGTCAACCCTTCCATCTGCCTAACCCCCCGGGCAATTTTTGATTACGCTTTCATTATATCGATTACGGAGGGTGAAAAATATTGAAGAACGGACGAAATTGATTGTGCATTTGCACATACAAAAAGCCCATATCCCCTTTCAGGAATCTGGACTTTGAATACCCTTCAAAAAAAGACTGGTTTGCATATGTTCTACTTGGACCACTATATATTTTATCTCACTTTTGAACGATTGAGCTAACTGTTTCTGTTGTACCTTTTGCCTCACCATGTCCTGCACCAAACAGGTTCAGCACCACCACGCCAATAACAATTAAAGAAATGCCTACGATACTTCCTGTATTGATTTTTTCTTTCCAAATCAATACTGAAATAAGCGTTGTAGCAACAGCTCCTACACCTGACCAGATTGCATAAGTCATATTTAAAGGGAGCGTTTTGAGAACCAAAGAGAGAAAAAAGAAGGAAATAAAAAACGCGACAAATGTAAATAAAGTCGGGTACAGTCTGGTAAAGCCTTCTGAAGCTTTAAGCATTGAAGTTCCAATAAGCTCACCAATAATAGAGATTACCAAGAAAAGATAGGCCATTATTCATTCTCCTTTCAGCATTTTGCATCATTCGATTCCCAACGCTTATGGGATTTATGCAAAATGCTCCTTTATATATGTCTTTAATTCTTCCGTAATTTTCTTCCGTAGTTCTTCATTCGGAGGAGCTAACCCGAACATTTCCGCAAACCACAAACCGTCTATAACTAATCGGACCATTGTAGAACGAATCGGATCCAATTCATCGTTTTCGATTTTATTTTGGATATTAGCATACTCGTCCTGAAGTAGTTTTAGCATTTGAGGGTTAGTAAAATGAGCGGCAGAGAGAGCTGTATACAGGTCACTTACGTCCCGATCTCCAGAAAATGATGAATTCATATAAGCGCGAGTCCATCTTCCTTTAGAATGCATATCACTTTCTGCTCTCTCATTAAATTCGGTTACAAAGCTGCTCGACAGTTGCTCGACCATGCCCAGAATCAATTCATCTTTATTCGGAAAATGATAAAGTAATCCTCCCTTACTTATTCCCGCCTTCTTGGCAACCGCTTCTAAAGTTAATTTCTCTACTCCTTCTTCGTGTACAATTATGGAAGCCGCTTTAAGAATTAATTCTTTTTTTAATGCTGTTTTAGTTGTATTCATTTTTATCACCACCCATTTTATTATACCGTCCAGACGGTTTTATTTCAATTAGATTAAAGTTTTGCATTTAGTAATAGCCAAGTTTGCTCTATGTATTCGTACATATAGGTTAAGAAGAAAAAAGCCTTGGGAGCACATCATTTCACCCAAGGCTTAAGCTTTAAAGTCGCTCAAAGCATTCTACAAAAGACTTAGTCAAGTAAACGTCACCCCCATCCCAGACGCTCAGCAAAAGTCCCACATCTGTTTTTTTTGCATCGCCATTGGACTAGCTGCCCAGATATTGTCTCAGCCATTGGAGCGCGGGACGTTCCGAACCGTTCGAGTTCAGCAGATGTGTATTCGATATCCAGGTTTGCCCCTGGATGTATCCCCAGAGCGTAACTCCCTTCACCGCGGAATGCTGCCATAATACCGGGAATTTCTCCTTGTATCTGGCAAGCTGGGTGTTGTCGTCGCCAGTCATATCCAGCTCCGACACATAGATTGGCAATCCTGTTGCCGATAGCTTGTTCAGTACAGTGTTCATCGTGTTAACTGAGACGGTGTCCATACTGAACTGGTGGCATTGAATTCCAATTCCGTCAATTAAGCCTCTACTCTTGAGCTGATTAATAATATTGACGTATTGGTCGGTTAATGAAGGATCGTTGATAATTCCATATTCATTTATAAGTAGCTTGGCATTCGGAAAAGCTTGTCTGGCCTGTTGGAACGACCATATTACCCAATCCCATCCGGTCGACCCGTCACCACCAATGGCATTGCGGAAGGACGGCTTTTGATGCAGTGGCTCATTCACCACATCTACAAACGCCGCATTCGGATAGCGCTGACCGGCAGCTTGAATCCACTGGGTCACTTCCACCTTCTGATCAGCAGCCGACAATCCGCCAATCCATCCTGGCTCCTGGGCGCCCCATACCAAGGTGTGAAACTTGAATGGGAAGCCATTATTACGGGCATAATTGTAGGCGGTATCCGCCTGCGACCAGTTCATATTGTTACGGCTGCCTTCAACCGAGCCCCACTTGGTTGAATTCTCCGGCGTCACCTGATTCCAGTACGTTCCGTAACTAGGAGGGACACTCCCAGCAATGACATTCCCGAGGAATTTGCTTCCCTTCGCCAGACCAGCATCAGCCTGATTCACCAGAACAGACGATAACAACACACCTGCCAACGCCAAACTGCTCACCAATTTGCCTGCTTTAAACCTCAACATCAAATCTCCTCCTTACACGTATTAGGTTTAATATCTTCAAATAAATAAAACGCTTACATTCCCAATTATAATAATGAGTGGTTATTTTCTGCTACGTGTGAAAATAAAGACTTAACCCGAAAAACTTTACATCATTGCGGGACAGCCAAACATCTGCAATCCTTTGCTATACATCGTTTCAATTAAATCTAAGCGAAAAATTGCTTTTGTAGTCTGTAACGGCAAGATTGGGGAATATTCGATATGTATTAGAGTGAGTCTGGATATAGAGTATACTATATAAGTATAAGTTAGATGCACGATGACATTCTATATGTATAGGTATTCCAAATACAGCGCAGAAGAGGTTGAAAATGAGTCAGAAGCATTTTTCAGATTATCCATTAAGTGAAGAAATCGTGAGAGCGCTGGATAGTCTAGGCTATGAGACGCCAACAGAAGTTCAGACGAAAGTCATTCCAGTTGCGCTTGAGAAGAAGGATCTTGTTGCCAAATCACAAACAGGTAGCGGCAAAACAGCATCGTATGGTATTCCACTCTGTGAACTAGTAGATTGGAATGAAAATAAGCCCCAAGCTTTAATCCTGACGCCAACCCGTGAACTCGCGCTACAGGTCACCGAAGACATCACGAATATTGGACGCTTTAAGCGGATAAAAGCAACGCCCCTTTATGGGAAACATCCTTTTCATATACAAAAGGCCGAGTTAAAACAAAGAACACATATGGCTGTAGGTACGCCAGGACGTGTACTGGACCATATTGAACGAGGCACGCTATCGTTAGATCGGATGGCCTATCTCGTTATTGATGAGGCTGATGAAATGCTGAATATGGGCTTTATCGAGCAAGTTCAGTCGATCATTCAGGCCCTGCCTAGTGACCGGGTTACGATGTTATTCTCCGCTACTTTTCCTGAGGATGTAGCCAGACTGTCACACAAGTATATGAACGATCCTGTTGAAATTGAAATAAAAGCAGCCGGTATAACTACAGCTACAATTGATCACTCTTTGATTCAGGTGGCGGAGGCGGACAAGCTGGTATTACTTCAAAATCTGCTCATTGTTGAGAATCCTGAGAGCTGCATTATTTTCTGCCGTACGCAGGAAAATGTAGATAAACTATTCAGAGCCTTGGCTGATCTGGAGTATCCGTGTGATCGTATTCATGGGGGGATGGAGCAGGAGGAGCGTTTCGAGGTGATGAATGCGTTCAGAAGGGGACAATTTCGTTACTTGATTGCGACTGATGTAGCTGCTAGAGGTATTGATATCACGAATATCACCCATGTCATTAACTATGATATTCCCCTTGAGAAGGAAAGCTATGTTCATCGTACAGGACGTACGGGACGTGCAGGCAAGACGGGGAAAGCCATTACCTTAGTTACGCCTAAGGATGACAGACGATTAGCCGATATTGAAGCATACATTGGATTCGCGATTCCGAAAGTAAAGGCTCCCTCAGAAGAGGCTGTTGATCGCCGTAGAGAAGATTTTGAACAGAAGCTACATGTCAGAACTGTACTTAAAAAAGACAAGCGCGAGCAATTAAACCAACAGATTATGAAGTTGAATTTTAATGGTGGCAAAAAAAGAAACTTAGAGCCGTAGACTTTGTTGGAACCATTGCTAAGCTTGACGGGGTAACCGCAGACGATATCGGGATCATTACGATTCTTGATCATGTAACCGATGTTGAGATTTTGAATGGTAAGGGTCCACTTGTAATGGAGATTATGAAGAATACGACCGTAAAAGGTAAACTGTTAAAGGTACGCAAGGGAAATAAGTAGAGACTACACGGTATAAAAGAGGGCTAGGAGAAAGGCGCTATAGACGCACCTTTCCTCTAGCCATTTTAATTAACGAGGTCAATTGTTCCTGCTCACGCATACCAAATATTCCCTAATTTCCTGTTCTATCCGGGATCTTATCTGATCTACAAGGTGGACATCCATCGTCGCCGCATAGATTTCCTTTAACTCATCCCGTAAGGACTTAGCTTGTGTCAGATGCTGTATGGATTGCTTCATGGCTTTAGAGTATCGCTCTTTAATGTCGGCAATAGCATCCGAATGCGCTTCATCTGTGCCGGTCTGTATACATCGCGAATACATATCAACGATTTCATCGGTGGCGTGGACGGGCTCGTACTCATGCGGTGCCGTGCTGTCGAAAATAGCAAACCCAAGCTCTCGCACGATAATCATATCGAGACTGTTCGGATCGAAGCCACAATGGTAGATTTCGATATCAAAGCCACGTTGTATTCCTTCATCCGCTAATTTCTTTAACAGAGTAGATTTACCGGACCCAGCACGGCCTTTAACCAGATACCTCTTTAAGCCCGCGGTCAAATTAGGGACGTAATCAACAGCCCCCTTCGGCGTAGTCGCACCTAGAAAACGACGGTCTATCCGACTTACTCTCTCCAGTTTCCGATCACCATAGAGGAGTTCAATATACTCCTGGGTCAGTTCATCAGCTAATTGAAAATTCATGCTGGCTATATATATGGTTTCCCATTCGTCGTGAATACGAAGTGCTTCGGCAAAGCCGGAATAGGCTTGGTTATGTGCTTGCGTGATCTGTTCGGTCAAGCTGTCTATTTCTTGCTTTTGCAGATTTAACTGAAGCCTATCGGCTGCCTGCTCTACATCCACGTGTACGATGACTGTCTCAGGCAGTTCGGGCTCAATGACATGTGGTGCCGTTCCATCCACGATTCCTGCTTTTAACTTGGGTATAATTACTCCGTCCAACGAATCGTTATCCGCTGCGCAATGGAGAATCCATATCTCATAGCCTTGCTGTGCCATATGCTCTCCAATTTCTCGAATAAGCCTTGATTTCCCCGTTCCAGGGCCTCCTTTTAAGACAAACAAACGTGTTAATCCTTGAAGTGACGAATTATACAGGTTAGCAAATCCTTCAGCCGTATTGCCGCTGGCATAGAAATTAAGGATCGTTCCGTCCATAATCACTCACCTTTCTGGGCTAATGTCATGCTTCATGCTCCATTGTATTAATTTTCTACGGAAAAGGTGCCTTTCATTCCCTACCATCTTTGATAACTGAGGAATTTGCAAAAATCCTGAACTGTGTATTACAAAGGAGCTATCTCCCAAGTCGTTTCAGACCTTTGGAGACAGCCCCTGGATTATTTAAGGATTAAGCGCTCTTGCAATGGCGTCCACATAACTTTGGCTGGCGCGCTGGCTTACTTCCGCTTGCGGAACCATCCCTTCAAAGCTGTGGAATGTGCCGGGATACAGATGAAATTCGACGTCTACACCCGCTTGAGCAAGACGTGCCACATATTCGATCGTCTCATCTCGGAACAGATCGAGCTGGCCTACGCACGTATAGGTCGGCGGTAGCCCCGCCAAGCTTTCCGCTCTCGACGGGACCGCATGTGGGGACACCTCGTTATCTTCGGTACGATCGCCCAAGTACATGTTCCAGGCCGCCAAATTGTTCGTCCGGTTCCATGTTGCATTATCGGCCGTAATTTCATGGCTTGACGCCGTAATATTGCGGTCGTCGATCATCGGATACAGCGGCATTTGGAAGACGAGGGCTGGCCCGCCTTTGTCGCGAACCATTAAAGCAAGCGCTGCGGTCAAACCGCCGCCCCCGCTTGCACCGGCAATCGCGATCCGATCCAAGTCGATGCCCAGCAGCTCAGCTTCGCCCGTCATCCACGTCAAGCCGGCATAACAGTCATCGATGGCAGCTGGGTAGGGGTGCTCGGGAGCAAGTCGATAATCGACCGATACGACGACGCATTTAGCCGCCTGCACGAAGCGTTCGCACAAAGCCGTCCATATCAGGATGCCCCATCACATAGCCTCCCCCGTGAACCCACAGCATGGCCGGAAGCTTAGCGTTAGTGCGCTGGGCAGGTTCGTAGATTTTGACCAATATTTCGCCTGCTACGCTTGGAATCATCCGGCTTGTCGTATGTACGTGCTCCGACTTCTCAATGGGAGGACTCGACAAATAGCTTCTGCTCAGTTCTAAATTTTCCTCCAGTTGAAAACCAGGAAATTGTGCTAATATCGGCCTTAATTCTGGCAATACCCGACTTTCAAAATTCATTTGAATCACTCCTATAATTGAATTATGATCTTTTTTCTGTCTCGGCTTCCCACTTGGCTATTTCTTCCCGAACTCGGGGTGCTACCTCTGTTCCTAGCTGCTCAATGGCTCTCATCACCTCGGCATGCGGCATCGTGCTTAACGGAACATACAGCATAAAGCGTGTAACGCCTACATTTTTGCGAAGATGAATGATCTTCTGGGCAACAGTCTCGGGATCGCCAACATACAGTGCACCTTCAAAACTGCGCGCGGCATCGTAGCTAGAACGATCATAATGTGCCCAGCCCCGCTCCTTACCCAATCTATTCATACCTGCCATGGTAGAAGGAAAAAATGTATCGGCAGCTCGTTCAGTATTCTCTCCAACAAATCCTATCGAGTGCGATCCAACCTTAAGCCGCGATTCATCATGACCAGCGTGCGCTGCTGCTTTCTTATAAAGCTGCACAAGCGGTGCAAAATCCGTCGGTTTTCCACCAATGATCGCCAGCATCAGTGGCAGTCCTAACAGACCTGCACGGATAGCAGAATTCTGTCTGCCCCCGCTGCCAACCCATATCGGTAACGGATTCTGAACGGGCCGTGGATACACGCCCAAATTGTTAATCGCTGGCCGATGCCCACCCTTCCAGGTTACTTTTTCGGACTCACGTATTTTAAGGAGCAATGCCAAATGTTCTTCAAACAGCTCATCGTAGTCGTCCAAGTCATAGCCAAACAGTGGAAAAGATTCTATAAAGGAGCCCCGGCCAGCCATAATCTCCGCACGTCCATTCGAAATACCATCCAGCGTAGCAAAATCCTGAAAAACGCGCACCGGATCAGCTGAAGAAAGCACCGTCACTGCACTGGTCAGCCGAATCCGTTTCGTCTGCGATGCAGCCGCAGACAGCACAACTGCTGGTGAAGATGCCGAATAATCCTTCCGATGATGCTCACCTACGCCAAACACATCAAGTCCTACTTGATCAGCAAGGACAATTTCCTCGACAACTTCACGCAATCGCTGTGCGTGACTCATCACTTCACCTGTCTGAACGTCCGGTTTCGTTTCTACAAACGAAGTAATACCTATTTCCATGATCAATCTCTCCTATACTAATAGCTTTCTCTGTCAGCAGCTTCAAACTATTATTCCGGTTCTTTTCAAGCAGGTTGATGTGTAGCTCAGATTGATGCTGCCCCCCTATCTCCATTGATTTTAAATACGGCAAAAAATATCATACTGATCGGTACGATAATTTTCCCAGTAAATATAACTCATAGAAACGAATAATGTCAATAAATCAACTTCCCTTGTTAGGATAAACTAACCTTCATTTGACAATATAAACGGCTAATTATAAGATAATAACATACTATTTGGTACGCAAAAAAAGACTGCTGACAATTACACATGATCAGAGTCATTGAGCAATTAAAATAAAATCAAGAGTAACGAGAGGTATTGATTATGGGACGAACCCGCGAATTTGACGAAGAACAAGTATTAGATGCAGCTATGCAACTATTTTGGGAGAAGGGATATGAGGCTACCTCATTAAGTGATTTAACTTCCAGAATGGCAATTCAACGCCCCAGTATATACTCAGCTTTTGGGGGCAAAAAAGAATTGTTCGAAGTCGCGCTACGCAAATACATGATGTCCCGTGCTTCTCTGGTCCGAACCAGACTTCAAAGCAACCCATCTGTAAAAGAAGCATTTCGCACTTTTTTTGAAGGTGTGGTCGATGAGGAATATACAGGAGATCCTAGAAAAGGATGCTTTTGCATCAATACAATGGTCGAACTTGCGCCTCATGATGAGAAATTTGAAATTCTTACAAGGGAACATCAAATGTACCTATCGGTCATATTTCAAGAAACCATTGAACGAGGTATACAATCAGGTGAACTTGAGATTGGGCTAGATGCGAAGGCTGTATCACAGGCGCTAATCGTATCGTTAATTGGACTAACCGTAATGATGAAGTCTCGTCCAGAGCGATCATTTATTGATAATACGATAGAGGTGACACTTACATTGCTTAAATAATTCGGAATAAGTTCAATTTTAACGAATGGGAATCACGATTGGGTCATTCATTTATGATACGGTTCAGCTTAACTGGTTTATCGGCTAAAAACGACCTATAATTGATAGGGATTAAGCCATCTAGGCCTGTATAAACCTATTGGAGTAAAAACAACCATCAACGACATGGAACGTCGGCAATGGTTGTTAGGATGCGCTGTCCACATTCTCACAGTACACGCCCATTTGAATATTTATACTTAATATAGTATAATAATTCAAAATTAATGAAAAAGGAGTATATCTAATGTCATTTGTAGTAAGAAACGCTGCGCCTGATGATTTAAACAGTTTGACCGAGTTAATGTATGAGTACATCGTTGGTTTTTATCAAAACCCTAGGCCACCTGTCGAAAAAATTCATAATTTGATTCAAACCCTTTTTGATCAGCAAAACGGTATACAATTTGTGGCAGAACAAGATGGAAAGCTAGTCGGCTTTGCTACATTATTCTTTACATTTAGCACGATGAAAGCAGACAAAATTACAGTTATGAACGACCTCTTTGTAATGGAACCATTTAGAGATACGGAAGTGGAATCACAGCTTTTTTTAGAATGTCAAAAATATTCACAAAATCATGGATATGCTAGTATGACCTGGATAACTTCTACTGAGAATAAACGGGCTCAAATTTTCTTTAAAAAGATGGGAGCTGCCCAAGGGAAAGATTGGGTTCACTTTTCATCATAACAAAGCCAGGCTTTGACGTACTTGTCTCTCGAGACTGGCTCGAATCGAGCGCATGATCATTCCCGATCTTCTCGAAGACAAGACGTCTCCTTTGACTGCCGGATCGATCCCATCGATATGATATTCAGCACACACAAATACGTTTTCTGCCAAATCTCTGATTGAAAGTTATTATAGAGTTGTAAATTTTTCGAGAATGCGGTTCAGCGGAACGATAGCAAGGCAAAAAAAAGAGCCTGAACGAATCAGACTCCTCATTTATTCTTTTTCCAGCCCGCGAATAAAGGCCTCGAAATTGGGCGCAAGCTGCGTAATCTTGTAGTTATTCTCTTTATCCACATAGACAACCTCCGGTTCGCCGTCATTGCCGGATTCACGGTAATCCAGCATGACCACCTCAGACTCGGCAGGGCAATCACAAATGACCACGCCAATTTCAGGATATCCCCCATTCTCAATTCTGAAACGGCTGCCTGATTCACCGCACAGCGAGTGTCTCTTTTCCCGTCCAATTCCCAGAATGCCTAAAATTCTGATATGCTCTTGCGACCCGGAGACCGATCCACCTATAGAGAAGCATCTGTTCTGAGGAACTCCCCCGTTATGCAGCTTCATCATATGAATATAGAAGGCCGGCAACCTGAATACCAATTCCTCTTCTAAGGAGGCGATTAGCTCATCAGTGGGCGGATCATCCATAACATATTGTTCTAACGCATGTTCACTGTCATCCCAAAAGTCCGTGAAATCGAAATCCACAACGGTATCAACCTCGGCATTGGACACCTCCACTACCTTCTGAAGGACTTTGCTCCGAGCCAAATCCAGGAACTCCAAGGTATCCTCATCCCCAGGGTCTAACTGATCTGCGGTTTCAAATGCGCGCAAGGCCTCCTCATATTGATCTAGGTAGTAATAGGCAAAACCTATGCGGTAATGCCACAGCGGATCGCCTTTCCCCTCCTCTTCAATGGATAGGAACTGTTCAACCGCCTCTTCGTAACGCTCGAGATTGTTCAGCGCTCTGCCCAAATGACTGACCAACACATAATCCCTGTCCTCCACAGGAAACTCCATAATGGCATTTACGATTTCTTCGAATTCATCTTCCTCGTGCCACGCTTCCAGCTGTGGCAACAGATTGTCCCGCATCAGCTCTGCCTCCTACTTTTCGCCTTTTTTTTAATTCTAACATTCCCAGCACCGCTCTCTCCAGCTTGCCAGACACGTACAATGGGTTACTATTATCCATCATACAATAAAATACACATGGCTATATGAATATGATATGGAGACTCAGATGTTTACACCGCCAGGAACCAATCCATTGAAGATTACTTGTGATACAGTTAACTGTAATGTGTGTAAATGAGGTTATTAATACTTATTTGATTATTAAATGATTTTATTTTTGCAAAATTCCAAAAAATCTTTAAACGAGCATATATTAACTTCGTATTCATTATCATAAGTTCCCTCTAAAAAATGTGGAAATTTATGAGCCAAAAATAAATGAATTTCATTAAATTCTCCCCCAAGAACTTCTTCCATTAATTTTTTATTTTGATAGATTTATTTCTAAGTTTTTTTAATCTAATTAAATATTTTTTTGTATTTTTAATACTTTTACTTATTTCATGTAAATTTTTCTGAAGGTCTTTATTTTTTAATTCCATAATGTATAACTTTTTATCTTTTATAAAATAGCAGTCTATTTCTTGAGGAACTTCTTTTTTGTTCTCAAATAAATGCTTACATTTCAATTGCTGATTTAATTGATAATTAATTTCATAATGAATGCTCCCCTTTTCAAAATTATCTCTTAGTTTTTCTATATCTATTTCATCAAAATTTTCCTTCACCAAATTCTTTGTCTTTCTGGCTAATTTGTTATCTAATTCATTTTTAAGTATTCTATACCTAAAATAAGTTGCAGATTCTATAAGAATAAAGAATGAAATTAAAAAATAATTAGAGATTTTTATTAATGGTGTACGGAAAAGTCTATTATCATTGCTAAAAGTTATAGTATAAATATCGTTCTCATCAATAGGTTTTAAAGATAAATCTTTCAACATATTATTTATTGCCAGTTTAGATTGCTTAGTCTTTGAACATATATCTTCAATTAGAGCCTCTTCTTCAATTAGTGTTGCTAAAGTTCTTGTTTCTAAAAACTCTTCATCAAAGTTATACAAATACTCTTCTAATAAAAATGGAGAATACTCTCTTTTTTTCTCAAATTCATTGTAAATCTCTCTTACTTTCTCACTTTGCATGTTGATTATATTTTCATTATTCATATTAAAATAACTATAAATCTTATCATTTAATGATCCTTCAACTAATATTTGATTATTCTCTATTTTTACCGTCCCGCCTATTCCGTATATATACGAGAGGTTTTTTCGTAATTGTTCTGTACTAATAAATAATCTAGTAACTTTTAATATTTCTTTTATTTCTCTTGTTTCATTATTTCTTTTTGAAAAATTCATTTGACTATTTAAGAGAAAATGAATTAAATACTCAAAAGATTTTTTTTCACTACCAAAAAAATTATTAACCATATTTTTGTTTTTTTCATGTATAGTGGAAAATGTTTCTGAAATCAAGTTGATATAACTGATATTCGTCCTTGTTTCTATATTAATATTTGGTTTCCAATAATAAGCTTGGGCAGAGATATAACTCACAATACTAGCATTCATATAAAAGCTTTTTAACAGATCTTCTCTAGAATGAGATGAAAGTAAGTTTACTAATTCTGTTTTATATTTATTGCAGAGACTATTTAAAATAGCATACAAATTTTCTTTCATAGAACAATTTATATGTTCAGGAATAGATAAAGATTTAATCATTTTGGATTCTATCGAATTAATTTCACCTTGAAGATCAATCATTTCTAATGTATGACTACAAGTACTATATTTTTCAGCAATAAAACATATCTGAAACAAAAGCTCATTAGTTTCTCCAGAAAAATAGAGTGCATTTGAATATAAATAATCAAAGTATTTATCTACATTGATTTTCATCGTTGAATTATATTGGTCATAATGATTTTTATTGTTAGACCATTTAATAACTCCATCTTGAAGTTTATCAATCGATATTATAGAAGAAAAATCCATTTTAATTCATCCTTTTGGCTAAATGCTTATAACGAAAATATTATTATAATTAAGAACCAAATGTTTATATAAAAGAACTTTATAGATAATTACTAATAATCTTACCAAATAAACCTCACTTACTTATGATACAGTTCGCTGCGCTATCTTTAACGGCAAGTTTTAACCAAAAAGCCATCCCGCAAAGGACGGCTCTTTCTTAGAGAAGAATTTGGCTCAATCGCGGATGAAATCTTCGCTATTCACCACAAATCATCAACTTGTTTCCGTCTGGATCTTTCACAACGAACCAATGATCATGTTCAATTTCTGTTACGAGTTCCACACCGATCTTTTTCATATAGTCAAGCGCACTTCTTAGATCTTCTGTCATTAGCATAAAGGCCGGAGTTTTGATAGAAGGGGCACCTCCCGGTTGGTCGCCGCCCCACTTAGGCATCGTATCAAGAATAATTCCGGTTCCCTCCATTGGCAGATGGCATAAGTGACCATTCATGATATTGCAGTCATCTTCATTCAGCCCTAAAACCTGACAATACCAACTGCGTGACTTCTCAATATCCTTCACGGGGACAAAAATGCTTCCGACTTTGTTCTTGATCGGACTGGCCTGAGTATTGCTTTCTTTGGCATGCTGTCGTTCGTTCATCAATCTACCTCCATTACTTCAATAGTCTTTATTTCAAATACCATCTAATCGCATTCTTATATAAAACTTTTTCATTAAAGCATCTGGGTTTACCGAAATAATGGAACGGAGAGCTTGTTCTACATCAAGTTCAACCCTACCAAAGCCCGTTGCTTTGACTCTAACCCCTTTATTGACTAAAGATAGAAGAGTATTAAATCCTTCTTTTGATATACCCAAATGGTCTATCGAAACAGCAGGAAGTGTCGCCACTGTTGATGCAATTTCAGTTAAAGAAGTAGAATCAATATATAATTCTGAGTGCCAGCCTACTAACTCATAGACTCTTCTTGCGAAGTAATCTAAACTAGATATATCTTCTGAACCGCCTCGCTTGACGTTAAAACGTATAGCTCTCACACCACAGCCATGAAGTCGTATCATTTCTTCATCTGGTGTATCATGCGGTAATTGATCATGCACATGATTTAGATAGTCTTGGCAGGTAAAAGCATTAGTCAAAAATCCTTGGTTTTCAACTAAGGGAAAGCGAGGGTCAATGATATGCAAATGAGCATCAAATACTGTACGCATAAACTCACCTTTCTGCTATCCATAAGCTGTAGTAGCGAACACATTTCTTTCTATTCCATTAGGTGAAGCTTAGTTTCTCGTTATATATACATATTATAAACCTACCTGCCATCATTACAAAGATTGAGATCTTCTACATCAACGAAAAGGAAGTGGAGAATCACAATGATCGTAAAGTTCAGAAAAGGTTCGTATAAACTATCTGCCGCCGCAATAATTCTGGTTCTTGTCTTAAGTGGCGTAATCCTCACTATTACATTAAAGATCAGTAAGAACACCGAATCAGCTGTAGATCCAAACATAGGTTCCATGAAGGAAACTTTTTCTTCATGGAAGGTAGAACGTCTTAATGATTGGGCAAAATGGTTTCCTAATCTGGCAAGGGCAAACGACTTTTCCGGTTTTGGGTTCAAAGTACCCGATTATCTACCTCCTGGTTATCAACTTCAAAATGTCGAAGTGCTTGAGAAATATGTCAATCGTATCGATAATCAAGTTACCATTACTTTTGTATCAAACTTTGGAAAACCGGATGAAAAAAAATTCGAGCTGCTCGCCTCCAAGGGAAATTTACTCCAAACATACAGTCGATCGGGGGCGGGGGATGTCAGGAGTATTGCTCCGGCAGCTTGGGGGAATGCACAAGTCCGTTCCTACAAACAAGATGAGGTTACATATGCTGGCATCAAAGGCACATTAGTAACCCAAATTCAAAATTATGAACATCATCAACCGGAAAGGGAAAAAAGCTTCGTTTGGCAGGATGAGGGAGTCTGGTATGCAATGAATTACTATAGCGAAAATCATTCCAGAGAAGGACACCCTGAGCTTTGGGCGAATATCTCGCAAGACGAGCTGGAGAAATTCTTGCTATCCTTTACATTCCCCCAACAAATCCAAAATGTCAGCTACGATGGAAAAGGAAATTCGTTTCCTCTATATGATGAAAAGGATTTGCTGGAAGCAAAAAAAATTCTGGGTTTTAAGGTGAAGTTCCCAATTGACCTGTCGAATAACCAACTTAAGCTTATTGACTCGATACTGCTCCAGGCAGGAGATCAAAACACGGGTTACGATTTTAGACCAGACGTGGATTCAATTAAAAATATATACCATGCAGAATACAATTCTAAAATATATGAAATAAATGATGAACTCGCCCTCTATCAGAGCAAAGTTCCCATTGTTAATGCTGCAAAACTATCCGTAATTCGCACATTAGACATGAACGGCATCGACATTTCCGTTGGTGAGGACAACAATAACGTCTACAATGAATATGGACGCGGCACAACAAACAAGAAGGACACCAGAAGTCAAACCTATTACTTATGGAAGCAGAACGATATTTACTATACCGCCATCTTTTTGGGTTTGGACAAAAACCAGGAAGAAATGGTTAAGACATTGGTACTTGCACCCCTCCAATAAATTAGGATTATCCAAGAAGATCGGCATTACTATTTTCAGGAAATTCAAAAAATGGACCATTCTTCCTATTCCAAATTATCAAGAACCTCCTCAATAAATTTTCGAGGAGGTTCTTTAACGGATTCTCTTGTTGCGACAGGCCAGGCCTTTTGGGGAATCACCGACCGAATGTGATCCAGACATGCAGGCAGGAAATGCAGATAAGTTTGGCTTACCAGTATATCCTAGCGAATCCGGGTTGTTGCTGCGGCAATGTCCCCGAAAGCCCAATGTCCGACCGGGACATCTGACCACCTGGACGAGTTAGTGAAGGATACTGGCTCTCTCTTCCATACCCGATTGAACAAAGTGACCGCCTCTGCCCGGCTCAGAGTCTGGTCCGGCTGGAAGCTGCCGTCCGGCATGCCATGCATATAGTCGGCTTGCTGTACCCGTGCAATATCATCTTTCGCCCAGTGTCCGGTCGTATCCGGGAAGGTTGCCGAAGCTGCTCCGCTCAGATTCTTCCAGCGTGCCAGCACTGTCGCCATCTCTGCTCTAGTGATCGGACGCTCCGGTGCGAAAGTGCTGCTGCTGTATCCCTTCATCCATCCGGCCGTTGTCACGGTATCAATCGCTTCGGCAGCCCAGTTCTGCCCAGCAACATCCGTATAGTTAGGGCGATTCTGCGATGCTGACGATTCCACCAACGGCTGCTCCGATCGGTCAACAGCCAGACGAAACAGAATCTCTGCCAGCTCCGCCCGTGTCATCCTACGCGCCGGCTGGAATGTCCCATTCGGATAGCCTTGCATATACGGTTGCGAACGCTCACTCTCCTGCTCTCCGCCTATGCTCGCGATCTGCTTGTTCAGATGCAGTACCGTAAAGGTGCTGAACTTGTTTACACTAAAACTGAGTCCTGCCGGGTGGTTACCGTCCCACAGCAGCGTCGGCTGCACCAGCTCTCTGGTGCCGTCGCCATGCTCCACATACACAGCCAGATTGCTCAGGAAAGCCTGGCGTTCTTCGGCAGAGTTCGGCAGCGATTGCTGCGGCAGTGGCAGCACCATTTCTACCGACTGCCCCTGCAGATTCGTCTCGATCATCACCGGTCGGCCAATAACGCGAACTTCACCCTGTCCGGCGGCTTCTTGCACGAGGCTATTCTGTTTTGCCCGTTCCGCTACCGCCTGGATTGCCGCTTCACTCTTTACCGGACTGAGCGTAAACTGACGGTTCCCGTCCATCGAAGCGAGCGTTGATGGGGACAGGATCAGACGGGCATGGTTAGTGTATACTTCCAGACCGACCCCCGCATCCGCCAGCGTCTTCGCCGTATCCTTTGGCAGAGCGAATTCAAGCTCGGAGACTTCATCCTTTGAATCAGGCATCACCAGCCGGACGCTGGAACGTCCTTCGGCCTTCACGCTGCTCAATGCCTCCCGTGCCTGAGCAGCTCCATAGCTGACCCGGTCTTTTTTCGACCCGTCGGACAGCGTTGTCCGCTGAATGACGACATTGGAGAGCATAGTACTGCTGTTCTTGCCGCCGTCCACACTGACTGTCACATTCTCGCTCTGTACGGCAGATATACTGCCGCCACCAGTAGACGAATTTTTGGAGGAATCTTTGCCCGGTGCTGCCTCTACATCCCGGACGAACGTCAGATAGAAATCATCCAGCGATCCCCACGCCCCGCCGTCTGCCTGGATGGAAGCACCCACCGTCAGCTTGCCGTCGGTTACCCGTATATCGCGAATGACCGGCTGATTCCACTGTACCCAGCCATTTACACCAGTATCTACCTTATCCTCCTTACCGCCGGTCGCGGCAAACAATTTCATTTGCGCGTTCTTCGCATCGCCGCCCTGAATCGACATCGAGAGGTCGTAGTAGCCGGGCTTCAAACCGTAGACCGCCTGTTCCACCTGGAAATGGACCGCATCCGCCGAATAGAAATGCAGCGAATACTGGCCCGACTTCGCATCAGAGGCTTTGTTCTGGTAGTCAGTGTGCGGTGTGCTTTCGGCACCGTAAGTAATCTTCCACATGCTTAGATCGCTCTGTTCAAAGCTTCCGTTCACCAGCAGATTCGGCCGACGAATCTCCAGCACCGCCTGCGCCGGATAACCTCCTTTGGCTGTCCCGTTAATCACGTAACTGCCCGCCCCCTGGCTCACCGCTTGCGCTAAGACCGCCTGATCCCACTCCACAGCAAGTGTTCCGGTGCTGCCGTCGTTATACATCACGGTGACCGAATCCGGCAGCGAAATGTTATCGCCCGCATTGGCCGTTAACGTGACCGCTTGGACTGCATCCACTTTGATCGCAGCAACTGCTCCAGTGTTGACGTAGTTAAACACATTCAGCGAAGGAAGTGGATGACCCGTAAAATCAAACAACGCCTGGTTGTCTACCGCGCTGCCGCCATACCATTTGCCCGCATCGTCAGGGTCATATTCCGCAGCATAGCTCGCCGCCCAGCCGGAACCATATTGTTCCCACAGCTGCTTGTTCTGCTCGACATCGGCTCTTGGTCCTACCGGCAGCCAGGCTGGCTCCCAATAAAATACACCAATGCCTGCATCGCCTACATTGGACACCGCTTCAATGACATTACGGACCGACGTGGCCTGCCCCTGAGCACTGATCGGATAGTCCAGCGTCTGTCCCGAGCTTCTCGGGGCGGTATTCTCATGCCCATCGCCATCTTCAGATGTATACGCATAGGACGTTTCCGCCACCATCACTTTTTTACCATACGTATCTGCTACCTGCTTCAGTACTGCTGTGAGATTGCTCAGTGAACCGTGCCAGAACGGATAATACGAGCTGGCAAAGACATCATAGTCCACGCGGTTGTCTGACAGCGCCTTCGCATAGGAAGCATAGCGGCCCGGCGTCTCCGGATTGGTAAAATGCAGTGCCACGAGAATATTCGGATCCACGGCACGCACCGCCTGGCTTCCCTTATTAAATAAAGCACTAATCTTCGTCCAATCTTTCTCCCCGATAAACGACTGGTTCGTCTCATTGCCGACCTGCACCATCCCCACATCTATACCCTGATCGAGCAGCTGCTGCAGGCTGTCCCGGGTATAGTCGTACACCGCCTGTTCCTTGTCAGCAAAGCTCAGATTCTGCCAGGCCTTCGGCACATGCTGCTTGCCCGGATCGGCCCAGAAATCGGAATAGTGGAAATCCACCAGCAGCTTCAGCCCGTTGTTGGTCGCCCGCTTGCCGATTTCGATCGCTTTGGCCAGATCGTTGTTCCCGCCGCCATAGCCGTTACCTTTCACATCATACGGGTTATTCCACACACGCACCCGGACATAGTTTACGCCGGATTCCTTCAGCGTCTGGAATATATCCTGCTCTGTGCCTTGCTCGTTATAGAAGCGTACTCCACTCTGCTCCAGAGAAAGAATGCTGGATATATCGACACCTTTGATAAAATCAGACTTCAATCCTTCGACCTTCTTCACGAAAATATCCGCTGCCACCGGGTGGGTCGTATCCGTGCTGGCCTGCTTTAAGGTAAAGCGGTCCAGATAGCCCCACGCAGCCGCAGCGCCGCTGATCCTCGCCCCAATGACCAGATCGGAAGTCTGCTCGGTCAGCACGAATTTCAAGGTCACGCTTCCCCATTGGTTATAGCCTGACGTTGCCACCTCACCGCTCTGATCGGTACCTGCGAATACCTGTACATGTCCCGCTTCGGCATCGGCGCCGCCCATCGATTGCACCGACAGCTCATAACTGCCTGGCTGCAGCGTCGAAAGCTTCTGGCTGACCGTGACCTGCTGGTCCGTCGGCGCCGCGTCGTTGATCCAATACTTGAGTGCATACGTATCTTCAGACGGCGTAATAAAAGGATCACTGGCATAGGCATAATGCTGAATATCCATCTGATTCCAATCCGATGCTTCCACCTGCCACGATTGATCACTCCAGAAGTCCGTCTCGAATCCCCCGTTTACGACTGCCGAAACACCAGCCGATGCGGCCGCCGCCGCTGGTGTCAGCCGCATCGGCCACGAACTGAACATAATCGCCACCACCAGCAACAACCATGCCTGTCTCTTTCTTCTCATCTCTCTGTCCCCTTTCTTCAACCCCGAATACCCATAAACGATTCCGTTTTATGTGAAGCGCTTACATAATTACTGTGATCACTATATCAGACACCTATGATCGGAAACATGGGAGGATTGCAACATTTTGTATTCTTATGCAAGCATTTTAGCGGTGGGGAATATTCCCCACCGCTTGACGTTGTTGTTTATGCGATTTTAATACATATCGTAAGATTAATGTGCATTTTATCAAAAAAGGTAATTCTCTCAAGTGAGTTGAGCCTGGGGCTAGGTTCTACATCCAAAAATTAACCATGGATCGGTTCCTTTTCGCCCAGACCAAGCGTCTGCGTTGTAGAATCATGAATTTCTTGGAAAAGCTCCGGGTTTTCTGCTAGTGACACACCATAAGAAGGAATCATTTCTTTTATCTTCGGTTCCCACTCTTTCATATGTTGTGGGAAACATCTTTCTAATACTTCCAGCATAACGTTAACAGCAGTAGAAGCACCCGGAGAAGCACCGAGCAATGCAGCTACCGAGCCATCAGCGGCACTAACCACTTCCGTACCAAATTGAAGGGTTCCTTTACCAGCCTCTGTATCTTTGATCACCTGCACACGTTGGCCCGCTATCACGATCTCCCAGTCCTCGACTTTGGCGTTCGGAATAAACTCGCGTAATTCTTCCAGACGCTTTTCATTCGATAACATCACTTGCTGGATCAGGTATTTGGTCAATGCCATCTCTTTTGCACCTGCCGCCAACATCGTGAAGAGGTTATTGGGTTTGACAGAACAGATCAAATCCAAATTTGAACCCGTTTTCAAAAACTTTGGTGAGAAGCCGGCAAACGGTCCAAACAACAGTGCTTTTTTGTTGCCAATGTATCTTGTATCCAGATGCGGAACAGACATGGGAGGAGCACCAAGCTTAGCTTTACCGTATACTTTTGCATGATGCTGCTCGACAACTTTAGGATTGTTACATACCATAAACAGTCCACTTACCGGAAATCCTCCGATATGTTTGGACTCAGGAATACCGGTTCTTTGTAGTAAAGGCAGACTTCCGCCACCACCACCGATAAAGATAAATTTGGCAGTATGGTATTCGATTTTACCGCTTTCAAGATTATGCACTTTGACTTCCCACGAGCCGTCGCTCGTACGTTTAATATTCTTAATACTATGCTTGTATTTGATCTCGACGTTTTTACTTTGTAAATGGTCAAACAACATGCGTGTTAAAGCACCAAAGTTGACATCTGTTCCGGAGTCGATTTTGGTTGCCGCGATCGGTTCATTCGATGTACGACCTTCCATGATCAGCGGAATCCATTCCTTCAGCTTTTCAGGGTCATCAGAAAATTCCATTCCTTGGAACAGAGGGACGTTTGATAGCGCTTTAAATCGCTTATTCAAAAAAGATACGTCTTGTTCCCCTATTACCAAACTCATATGAGGTATTGGCTTGATAAAGTCCTGCGGATTACGAATCAAATTGCTGTCTACAAGAAAAGACCAAAACTGTCTTGAGAGCTGAAACTGCTCATTAATGTTTACAGCTTTACTAATATCTATAGATCCGTCAGCTTTTTCGGATGTATAGTTCAGCTCACACAGTGCAGCATGACCCGTACCCGCATTATTCCATTCGTTAGAGCTTTCTTCTCCTGCGTTTGCGAGTTTCTCAAACACTTTAATTTCCCATTCCGGTGCTAACTCTTTCAGCAATGATCCCAGAGTCGCACTCATGACTCCGGCACCAATTAAGATAACGTCTGTTTTTTTCTGTATGCTACTCATAAAAACCTTCCTTATCTCTTATTTTGCAAAAAAGAGCAGGCCCTCCTGCTTAGGTGATACAAGAAGCAAGGCTCCACTCAGGAACATACCTTTTCTATCTCTATTATAACTAAAATATAGTCTATTAAAAATTATATCGACTATTATCTGATAATTATAAACCATTTGAATATGGAAAAAAAAGTGATAAGTTGTCCACAGGGCTCCAAGAATATAAAATCTAGGCCTTAACTCAGCTTTTTGCAAGGGTTATGGCTTGGATTGGCCGTTACTTGTGGTATCGTTCTCCACTTCACTTTCTCGAAATTATTGAACAAATAAGCATAAAATAGACTAAAGATGCGGCTTCTTCTTGTTATCTACATGCAATAATAAACTTTATATATTGACGCAGCATATATCTAACTGATATATTGTAATCGTGATATACAAATATTCCTAAATTGCAAGGAGGTCCTATTTTGAACAGTCAGGATGTTATTTTAGGCATGCTTATGAAAGAATCGTTGACTGGATACGAAATAAAACAGTTATTGGAGGATGTATTCTCTAATTTCTATAGTTCAAGTTATGGAACGATTTATCCCACACTTACTCGAATGGAGAAGGAGGAATTGATAACTAAGGAATTTGTGCTCCAGGAAGGTAAGCCTAACAAGAATGTTTTAAATATAACGGCTAAAGGACGAGATTGTTTTAACGCCTATTTACAAGCGCCACTAGAGGGAGACAGTATTAAGAAATCTGATTTTATGATGAGGCTTTATTTCGGTGAATTTGTTGGGTATGACAAGGTGATTATTTGGTTGAAGCAAGTACAAGAGGAATCACAAAAAAAGTTAGATCAATTATTTGAGCAATATTCGCTTTATAAAGATGAAATGCATCCAGCACAGATCATCTGCATCCAAATTGGGATAGAAGAATATAAAGCTAAACTCACAACCATTGCCCAGGGATTGTTAAGCATGGAGCAGTTAGTGCAAGAGAAGAGCAGAATTTAGTGAATTCAAATGCTTACGAAGTAAGTTTTGTACAAACATGTTGAAGATGTAACGCTCACAAAACTTTTAGGAGGAATTGTTAATGAAAACAATTTTTATTACGGGTGCTTCATCGGGCATTGGGAGAGCTACGGTAAAACATTTTGCTGAAAGAGGATGGAACGTAGTAGCCACGATGCGTTCACCTGAACAAGAAACTGAATTCATTACACTAGATAATGTGTTGGTGCTAAGGCTTGATGTTGAGAAAGAAGATACTATTCAATCTGCGTTAGCGGAAGCGATTCAACGGTTTGATAAAATTGACGTTCTTCTCAATAATGCTGGATATGGAACAATGGGTCTTATAGAAGTAGCTACGGATGAGCAGATTAGAAGACAGTTTGAAGTGAACGTTTTTGGTCTTATCCGTATGACTAAAGCTATGTTGCCACATTTTAGATCTAATCAAGAAGGTTTGCTGATCAATATCTCTTCTATGGGAGGGAAAGTGACCTTTCCTACGATGTCTCTGTATCATTCATCTAAATTCGCGGTAGAAGGTTTTTCTGAATCCGTATCTTATGAATTAGCATCACAAAACATCAAAGTAAAGTTGATTGAACCAGGTGCTATTAATACGGACTTTGGTGGAAGATCGATGGAGTTCTTTTTTAATGATGCATTAACGGACTATAAGCCGTTTACTACTGCATTTCTGGGTAAATTGGGTGAAATGGAAAAACACCCAGCATACGCTTCGCCTCCAGATATTGTTGCCGAAACAATATATCAAGCGGCCACAGACGGTACAAATCAATTCCGATATGTAGTTGGAGAAGATGCAAAGATGCTCATTCATATGAAAGAAAATACGGATGAAGAAGAGTATCTAGCAAATATAGCTCAGCATTTTTCTTGAAAAGAGAAAATTTGAAATCATCGTTCATATAGTATAAAAAAATAGAACCAGATCAGCGTGGCACCCTGTGCTTTTTTTCTCATCGCTCCGCATTATTTTTCGGATGCTCCGGTACATTAACAACTGGCCAGCAGATACGCGAGTTCACATTTTACATGTCTGCATGGTGTGTCTAAGAACCTGTAAGCGTGATATACTAATGATGAATTATCCATTCTTGCCCAACGGCCAATACTACAAAAAATAGAATCCAAAGAAAGCATAAGGACCCTAGAATCTGTAGCGGAAATCCTTATGCTTATTCTTTACTTAGCAATGTGCGGCAATAAGCTGACATTACCTCCAAATTATGAACCGCCGGTTTGCCTATTAACCTTAGGGCACGCTGGCTTGAATTTATGGCGGGAACGTAAGTTATAATAAATTTCATACAATTGGAGGTAAACATGAATCTAAAAAGGATGAAATATTTTATAGATCTCGTTGAATGTAGAAATTTTACAGAAACAGCAAAGAAAAATTTTGTATCGCAGACTACGATTAGCCAACAAATTGCCGCAATTGAAAATGAGTTCAACATTCAGTTGATTGACAGAAAACAAATTCCGATTGAGCCTACAAAAGCGGGGTGGCTGTTTTATGCAGACGCCGTCGTGCTCTGGAAGCAATATAATCATATGCAAACAAGCATGGAAAATTTTCAGAAAAACAATACTCAATTATTGAGTATCGAATATGCTGCGTTCACAGATATCCAAAGCTTGTTGAAATTCATTCCTTCATTTAAAGAAAATCATCCAAAAATTAAACTTGAATTAAATAAAGTATTGCTAAAGGATATCGCTGAGTATCTGCAAAAAGGAATATATGACGTGGCCGTTGCCTTTGACTCAGAGTTTAAAGGGAAAGAGGAAATCCTAACCCATACATTATATAGCGGACGATACTACGCGGCTGTAAGTAAACAACATCCCCTCTTCTGTTGTGAATCCATCTCAAAGGATGAATTATATAAGTATCCGCTTGTCATGCTGAATCCAATGGTTATTGGAGACTCCTATTATTTAATGATTCAACATGCCATGGAAGATGGTTACCAGCCCAACATCCTTCGAACCGCAGATGATGTCGAAACCAAGCTGTTTTATATCATTACAGAGAATTTAATTGGCTTTTTTCCAGATAACTATGATCTTGCTGACCTGAAGGAAGAGGTCCGATTCATTCCCATACATGATTCACACCATACTTTTAAAATCGAAATAGGCTACTTAAAAAATAATTCAAATCCGGCATTGTACTCATTCCTGCATCAAATACAAAATTCGATTTAGCAATAGTCCATAAGTTTTTTGTGTTATACATTGTTCTTTTTTTCACATAATATATAAGTGTAGATCATTTCAGCAAGGAGTGACGACAAGCATGGGTAAATTATTATTAACAGGTGTAGATGGCAATCTGGGCAGACAAGCGGCTGAATATTTATTGAAATTAGTGGAAAAAGACCAAATTATTTTTTGTGCATATGATCCGGCATCTTTACAAGAATATGCAGAACAAGGTATTGAAACGCATGTGACCAATTTCAATAAAATAGACGGTCTTGCAAAAGCTTTTGCTAATGCAGATCAGCTTGCTTTAATCTCCATGCCTTTTGTAGGGATAAAACGCCAAAATGCACACAAAAACGTGGTCGATGCGGCGAAAGAAGCTGGAGTAAAACAAATCATCTATACTTCATTGGTTAACGCGGCTGATGAATCCAATCCAAGTGTTGAAAAACTGGACCATGTGTATACGGAAGATTATATCAAAAGTGTCGGGTTAGATTATATTTTCCTGCGTAATTCGCAATATGCGGAAGCTATGGTTACCAATTACTTCACCTTTGTGAAGTCTGACGGCGTGTTGAAAAATAACCAGGGTGACGGCAAGATGGCCTATATCTCACGGAAAGATTGTGCAAAGGCTGTCGCTTATGCATTAGCAGCAGACAACTATCATGAGGCAATATTAAATATAAATGGTCCTGAATTAATAACAATGTCCGACTTTATCGAGATTGCAAATGAAGTAACGGGTCATCATGTAACCTACAAGCAGATCACGGATGAAGAAAATTACGGCGTATTTGATGCAATGGGAGTTCCCAGAACAACGGATGGCAAATTTGCAGAAGATTCCGAAGCCCCCTTCTCTTCTGAAGGTATGGTTACCTTTGGACAAGCAATTCGCTTAGGGAAAATGGATATATTTACGGACGACTTCAAGAAGCTGACGGGCCAAGATCCCGTAACGGTGAAATATATGTTTGAACATGAGAATGAGTACCAAGTGGGGGAACGACACTCCAAAGATAATTAATCCAAGTCATGACCATGCTTGCGGAGAGATCGGAAGCCGATTTATGACCGAAAAATGGGGCCGCACGGCTCCCTGCATACCATCAACAAAGCGAAACTCTGGGTACCTGCACCAAGGAACCCAGAGTTTTTCGAATTTTCATAGTTACTTACGTGAATATGAGTTTCTATAATTCCTTGTATGATATGAGTATCCTTCCTTTTTACTCTGGAATTCTGCAAATTCGATCCGATTGCGTCCATTTTGCTTGGCTTGGTAAAGTGCCTTATCTACTGCAGCAAAAAGTTGGATTAAATACTCTTCTGGATTGTCCAGTACATGTTCATGATCAAAATCCTCAATGGATAAAATCCCTATACTTATCGTAATGGAAACCTGTTCGATCTCATGCTCCACTACAATGTGGTTCGACTCTACCGATAATCTCACTCGTTCCGCTAATTGTTTGGCTAACTGGCGTTCTGTATGCGGAAGGTAGATCATGAATTCCTCCCCGCCATATCGAGTTAGAATATCGGTACTACGAATGGATTGTTTGACTGCTTGAGCAGTACGATAAAGAACTTCATCCCCTTTTACATGTCCATAGCGGTCATTGATAGCTTTAAAGAAATCAATATCGAAGAGTATGAGTGAAAACGGGGTTTTATAATGAATATTGGTAATCACCTCATGAGTCAGGTGCTGGGTCAAATAACGGCGATTGTAGCAGTTTGTTAAACTGTCAGTAAGGACTAATTCTTCAAGTTGTCGATTGGCTTGGGATAACTCATGACGAATGCGATCAAGTGAATGATTTCGTTCCTGAAGGATCTCATTCTGCCGATTCATTTCTTTAACAAGATAGCGCTCTTGTGAGACATCCTGAAACGTAAGGATATGACCGATTTGCATACGGTAAGAATCAACAATCGGAGAAGCTTGTAGTATAAAATGACGCGCGCTGTCGCGCTCAACGATGATTTCCATTGGAGACAAGGTATTTTCTTTTTGCTTATAATGATCCAGAAACCTCTTGCTACTGCCCTCTACACGAACAGACCCCAGAAACGCCTCCATATCAAAATGATCGCCCACATGTAGATCTATAAAGGATTGTAAAGCTTTGTTGACTTCAACAATGGATTCATTTTCATCTAGCACAAGTATTCCATATGGAATCGTATTGATCACATCCTCATGAGCGATGTAAACAAGATCAAACACATTGTATTTTTTTATGACATATACGAAAAATAGATCTGAAAGAAAAATCCCCAGAGAAGTCAATCCTGGAATGATCGGCAACCACTCGCTTAGGACCACATTAAGAAGGGCATCGCTACCTGCAAAAGCGAACAGCACGAATATTCCCCACAGCGTTATTTTTACTTGTTTTTTAATCGTTGGTGACGTTTGGGAGGAATGCAATGTCCGAAACAAAACAGAGAGGGAAGCAAAAAAGTAGCTGACCAGAATAACGATCACAATCCAGAACCATGGGCCATATGCTCTATCGATGTAACCGCCCTCCAGCGGAGCTACAAACAGACTAAACGGGTTCATGACCACACCAACTACTGCAATAACCGCTGGCGCAAACAACAGGAATAATCTTTTTTTTCCTAATTTATCAGCATTTCCGGTAAGAAAAACGGTAAGAAGAAGCCAACCGCTCCCCAACATGGAGAGTGAGACAAAGGACATGGTCACATAAAACAACTGCAACCGCCGATCATGAGCCATATCTGTAGCAAATTGACACAATGGCCAAAGCATCATTAAAAAATGAAATAAGAAGTAAACCTTATGTAAGTTTGTAATCCTAACGGTAGCAAAAACATAAACATATAAAGCAAACAATAGGAGGAATAAAACGAGATCATACCATACTGATGGGCTCACAAATCTTCTCCTTTTTTGATTCGACAACTACGATTCATTGAAATACAGGATTCTGCAAAATCCTCAAATAGTATATTCCTTTACTATTGCGTTCAGTTAAATTAACTACATCTTATCATATAGCAAAAAGAGTGATCTAGCTTACATAATCGCAGTCTAATCTCTGACGGTTCACCGAGTTGTCTGTAACGGCAAATTTTTAGGGCCATCCGTTACCGGACGGCCCTTTCATAATCCATATTAATGATCCAAGGGAAGATTATCCGAGAACAAATCCGGATTGTCCTTGAGCATTTCCGTGATGACGTCCGCCACCATCGCCGCATCACAAACCCTTACAATCGCATCGCCAAGCTGTCCCTTATACATTGCACCTTTACGTTCAAGGACCTCATCTACTTTCCAAAAATGCTCCGACCACGACAACCCACAATGTCTGCGGGAAGGTACAGGGATTTCCGTTCCATCAGGTAGAACCGTGTAAAGCAGCTCATGCTCATCCGTTAGCCTGCCCTGGATGTCCACCCATTCTTCAACTCCATGGATAAATGTGTTGCGTTTTAAATCGACCCCCACCAACAAGATGGTCGCCTTTCGATCGAGCAGCTTCCCCCAGGCGGAGCCTCTTGCACATGGCGTATCATAACAATGATCGTCGTTGGTGAAAGCTATGGAATCCTGACCTAATGCTGCCACCGAATGGGTGGGGTGTAACGAACGTACCACGCCAGGCCGCTTGCGAAAAAGTTCAGGTAGGATACCGACGCAGCAAGCTGACTGCTCCACGTAAAATCTCGGATTATCGGCATTGATGTAGGACCACGTATGGGTAGGTAACACCAGCAGCCCGTCCTTCATATACTCTGTAAACGCATCCAAGACTGTGTCCGCACCCCCCTCGACCGGACCCATACTTTTCATCGAGGAATGGACCAACAATGTCCCTTTGCTGTCAATACTCAATTGCTCTAATTGCTTCATTAAGCTCTCTATCGTGTGCATGTTCTTCTCCCTCCCAGATTATTATACCAAAGCTTTCTATTATTTATAATACAGTTCACCGTGCTGTCTGAAACAGCAACGAAAAGACTGGTTGTCAAAGACGACCAGTCCTTCGAGGTCACGTTAGCTTCCTTTTTTAGAAAAGGATAGGGTATAGGCCGTGCCGCCATTATCCCTTGATCCGCGCAGAATATGCGTCCGCACCTATCGCGAATAGCCCCCTTTGACAGATATACGATTATTCGTTATCCGACGCGACCGGGGTCATCAAGCCTTGAACTGCGCCGAAGAACGGGCGAATGGACTTGATCATGCCGTAGCCCATCTTCACGACCGGAACAAATTTCTGGATCATGCCGAACAGCCGCAGGCCGCCACCGAGCGCACCGCCGAGCGCTCCTGCGCCCGCAGTGGCGCCGCCCAGGCCACCGAGCAGCGAGCCCATCATCGGCAGGAATGCCGACACCTTGGCGTCCGGCTTGCGGGAGCGCGAACGGACGGACGGTTTGCGCGCGCCGCTTCTCCGATTGCCGAGACGGACGCCCGGGGCATGCGAACTGGCTCTGCGTTTGGGAGATCGGGAGCCTTGCTTCCCGGAAGAAGCGCGTGGGGGGGCTCCAGCGCTGGCAAGTACCAACCCGCCGCAATTAACGTCGGTGATGTAGCCGACGTAAGTCTCTCCGCTATGCAGGGTGACGCAGACCGGACGGCCCTGAAACTTCTTAGCCCGTGCGCGCATCTCTTTCGATTGTGCCATGGAAGTTCACCTCGCTCACTGATTATAATTCAGTTTACGCCAGGGGCGGGCGGGCTGCTTGTGCGAATGGGGCATGCGCACGCCCAAAATCGCTTGATGGGCTCGCCGTCACCGGGGCATTAGTCTGCTCCAAACGTTGGAAGCAAAACTAAAGGAATCATTTTTCCATGAAAAAACAGGTTATAAATGTAGGCTTCAAGCCAGTAAAACTATAACCTACCCTGGATCAGCTCGGTCAACTATCTGAAAAACTCACTTCGCCTCTGTAAAGATGAACTCTCGATTCCAGATTTCTACGCCCCCAGAAAGTGAAAGGAATGCATCGTACATTTACTCACTGTGTTGAAAAAACTTGCAGGAGCCTATTTACGCATCATTCCGATCAGAGTCTGACCCAACCTGCTCCTATGGTCGGCATGATGTAATACAAGCTGCTGCGAGTTTTTCTCTAAAAAGCTTGCCGTTACTTATGGTAAGGCTCACCGCGATGGCTGTAACGGCAAAATTTAGGGCCATCCTTTTGTGGGATAGCCCTTTCTTTGATCTCGCATCTTTTTTACAAATAGAAAAAGTGGATGGATTTCTCCAATTGCGCTTTTGCTTACTTTAATATTCTCCTTTAATTACAAAAAACGAACCCCGAATTGTTCCAGCTAGTTTTGACTTCTGCCTAGCAAACTTAAACTTCCCTTCTAACTCCTTTGGTACCTCCATCCCCTCAGAAAGCTTAAAACCAACGGCCCGCTTCTTAGTATCATCAACCGTATACATGACGTTGACCTCAAGACCATCCTCATAAAAGACGTAAGCAAATTTAATATTTTCCACTTGAAAACGTGACGTTTCTAAAGGTTTGGCCTCAAACTCAATATCACGCTCTTTCAAAACTCGGTTCACATAATCAAGGGTCTCCTGACTTTCACTAGCTGGCACAACCGTAAATTCATGCTTGTATTTGTTCATAAAGTAACGGGCTTCATTAGCACGCAAACCAGCAAGCGCTTCTACTACAGGTGAAGACTCTAAACCAACCGTAGACACATTATTAAAATCAACGATATAGGGCATTTCCATCTCTCCTTTTAACTCATTATTTCCAAAAAAAATTGCCGCTACTCAATAGTCTCAAATCTACTAACGGGATCATTTCTGCCTAAAAGTTTATTTTTTAGAATCAAGAATAAACATAGATGCATCATGTCCCATGAATATTTTATTTCCGTTAAAAAAAGTTTTGGACTGAATATCTCTGTATCCTATTTTAGTCATAATGTCAGTCAGCTCTTCTTGACTAAATCCGTTATGAACTATATCTGAAACTACTTTTTCATTTTTATTAAAATCTACGATTAATAAATGTCCTCCTTCATTTAGAACATCAAATAATCTGGATAAAACGAATTCAACATCATGAATATGGAGCAGAACCTGAGCCATAAAAATATAGTCAGCATGAAGATCCGATAGACCTTCCTTTTCAAAATCAAAGCATATTGTATCTGCATTATGAATATTAAAATCAGTAATTTTTTGCTTTATTTGATTAATCATGTTTTGTGAAGTATCCAGAAAAAGCATAGAATTAAAATCGTTTAACAAGTTCATTCCGACGAGACCCGTTCCACACCCGAAATCAATAGCATTCTTACTATTAGCGTCAACTACATATTCACGAATGGCATCAGATGATGCCTTTGCAATCTGAATTCTTTCAGAAGTGTCATATACATTAGCTATCATTTCAAACTTATCCGTATTTCCCATGATTACCTCTCCAATCTGTATTATAAAATCCTGAATACAACAATATAGAATGATATTCTATCGAAGCATTTGCATTAGTCCACATTCTTATTCGGTTCGTCCTTATGGAAAACAAAACCTCTGTATGAATGGAGGAGACAACCTTGGGGTGATTCAGGTACACCTTTCTCACGATTCGTCTTTGTCGAAATAATCATCTGGCAGATGTAGTTCTCGCAAACAACCCATAAATTTTTCTCTGAATTTCGGATCTTTTTGATATTTCGGCCATACCGCCTTATAGTAAGGCAGCAGCTTCTCATGTGGAATAATGCCCCAGTACAAAATCAAGTTATTCAGAACCTGCGGGCCGCCCCCCATCAACATCTGTTCAATGATCTGCCAGCTTCCCAGCTTGTTTTCGCAACTGCGCGCGGCATAGATGGCCGTGGTTTGCATTTTCGGGTCGGCGTGACACAAGAAAGGCGCAAAGTTATGGAGAGTAATTGCACCGTAATCTTCCAAGATATACCCTGCATAACGCAACGTTTCCGGGTCGTGAATCCTGTCAAGCCTTTGCAAGATCACTGGAATAAATTCCGTTAAATCCGCAGTTTTACTGGAAGCATGTAGAATCTGTAAAGCTTGCAGAAAATCCTCATGCCCATCCGATTGCAACAGCTCCAGAAGATATTTTCTACCCGCGTCAAAAGAAGTTTTGCAGATTAGCCAAATGGCTGTGGTCCGATTTATTGGGCTTTGCTCCGCAATAATCTTCAAAAAAACAAGGGTTGGCTGAAAGAGTTTCTTAAACTTGAACATTCCATCAAGCGCTTTTGCTTGGATTTCTTCGTTTGGAGCGCTCTGATAAATCTGGATCAGCGCATTCTCATCACCCGGCATTCGACTGCCAAACCACCCGATATCATAATCCAGAATAATTTCATCCAGCCAGCGCTCGTACCAGTCCAGAAAGCTGTCTTCATAGACAAAGAAAAAAGGATGATCGGGATGAAAATCGGAGGTGTACACAATTCTCCCCCTGTATTTCCCTTCAAGTACGAGATACATGTCGTATTCGCAGCCTTGGGTGCCTATGCACAACATGCCGCCCAGCACCTTATTACAGGCTTCGTCGTATTCCTCATCGGGAATGTCCTCATCCTTGGTCAGGGGCTCAATCAGATGGTTCCATTCCTCTTTGGTCATCCCGGGATGCAGAACGGATTTTGCAAGGAGTGCCTGGCGCTCGGTATAGGAAGCTGCCTTTTCAATCGGATAAATTCCATAATAGGGTCCGGCGCCTCCGTTGCCGACTTTCGTTAAAAACTGCGCGTAAGGCTCAGGAAGTGTGACCTGATTGTGGGCTTGCCAGTCCGCCAGCTCTTTTGCTGTAAGCTTCTCTTTAACCTTGTATTGATGTGAGGATGCTCCAAACACCGAGAAAGCCGTGTCTTTGCGCATGGCTTGATTCAGTTTGTTTTTTATTCGATCCAGTTGCGTTTCTTTCTTTCCAAACCACATATTGAACCCTCCTGTTGACTATAGCCAGGTTTCCTCTATTTGCTTACCCAGCAATTTTATTATTTTTTCTAAGGGTCTTACCTCTTTAGAACTATATGTATCTTTAAGTAGGTTTTCAGCAGTATACAACCGGTGCAGCAAACAGCTTTCTTTGTTCATCCGTAACGTTTAGTTTGAGCGCATTGAAACCAATTTTTCATTGTATCTTCTCTTAAGGTCACCACTGAACCACCTTAGAGTACCACACAAAAAATGCATATTAATGGAATCTATATGTGGATTAGACTATAATCACCTTTTTCTGGATCATGCCGAACAGCGCTCCCACCATCGGCAGAAATGCAGACACCTTGCGTCCGGCTTGTGGAAGCGCGAACGGCCAGACGGTTTACTCGCGCCGCTTCTTCGGTTGCCGAGACGGACGCCCGGGGTATACACACCAGCTCTGCGTTTGAGAGATCGGGAGTCTTGCTTCCCGGAAGAAGCGCGTGGGGGAGCTCCAGAACTGGCAAGTACCAACTCGCCGTAATTAACGTCGGTGATGTAGCCGACGTAAGTCTCTCCGCTGTGCAGGGTGACGTAGACCGGACGATCCTGAAACTTCTTAGCCCGTGCGCGCATTTCATTCGATTGTGCCATGGAAGTTCACCTCGCTCACTGATTATAATTCAGTTTACGCCAAGGGCATGCGCACGCCAAAAATCGCTTGATAGGCTCTTCTCCATCGGAGCTTTAGCCTGCTTAAAACGTTGGAAGCAAAACTAGTTGTTGCCGGTAGTTCGATAGGTTATTGCTGCGTTCTTTTTCCTATTCATGCAACACTTCAAATATCGAACTCAGTGTCATTCCATATTCCGTGATCTTATAACAGACTTTAGCCGGTATTTCTGGATATACCGTCCGTTCAACGAGACTGTCAGTAACCAATTCTTTCAACGCTTCTGACAGCACCTTATCCAGACGTGCAATGCAATATTCTCCCTATCTTCATGCTTTTTAGACATAAAATGCAAAACCTCCATGAGTCTTTGCACCGAACTAGGTAGAACATATTTAAGTGCTTTTTATTGTGGGTAACGAATTTTCTTTACCATCACTTGTGGTACGGTTCAGCTTAACAGGTCTATCGGCGAAAAATCCAGTGCGACGAAACACTCTGTCGACATCCTAGCCGCATACAAAATAGCAGATAAAGTATGACCAGTACCTGCCGAATTCAACTCTATTCTTATATTCTAAATCTAGCGAATAATCAAGACTGGCATTCATCATGCGTAGGATCATGAGTTAATTGCACACCTGTGCGCGAATCCGAATCTCTTTAGGTGTTATTTTTCAAAAATGTTTCTCTGGTCAAGCTCAAAAAGGCTTCGATTGCAGGCGAAATCCACTTCTCTTCATGCCACATCATTTGGGTTGCAAACGATGTGGCGGTCAGATCCCAAGGCAACGGAACCAGTTCTCCCCGATTCACTTCTCCGATCACGGCCATTTCAGGCAGTATGGCAATGCCCATTCCTATTTTCGCACATTGTTTAATAGCCTCAGCACTGTAAAACTCCAATTCGGTAATTCCCCCCATGCCCTTCTGTGACAGACTTCGATCAAAAAAAGTGCGATAGGAGCATCCCTTCTCCGTCAACAAAAAGGTCTCGCCATGAAAATCTTCAATGGCCAATGCAGGATGTGCTGCCAAAGGATGATCCGGTGATACCAATAGATAAAAGGGCTCATCCAGCATTTTTTCACCGCAAAATCCGGTCTCGCCCTTGTCCTCATCCAGCGTAAAAATAATGTCAGCGTCCCCTTCACGCAAGCTCTGTTTGAGGTTCGAATTAGGCAGCGGTCGGAACATTAACCGAACCCCTGGATAGCTCAACCGAAACTGGCGCAATACAGCCGGCAGCCGGTACGTACACAACGTTTCATCGGCACTTATGATTACCGTACCCGTCAATTCGCCGGATTGCTTGACGGCATGCTGTGCTTCTTCAACCACACTCAATATGTTATCTGCATAGCGCAGGAACGTTCTCCCTGCATCGGTCAAAGTCACATTTTTACCCAATCTGTCCACCAGCTTGACACCCAATTCTTCCTCTAAGGCCTTCATTTGCATCGTAACCGTGGAAGGGACATAGTTCTGCACTTCGGCAGCTCGGGTAAAGTTGAGTGTGGAAGCAAGCGTATAAAAGGTTTTTAATTGGCGCAATTCCATGGAGTTCCGCTCCTTAATTCAAAAAAAATGAACGTTCTCTTTATAAACGTTTCTTTGACTTAACAATAGCAGCATCGTAGAGTGATGACAAGGAAGGTAGTTCATACTTTTAGCTATGAAAAGGAGTTTTTTATATGAGGGATTATGAAATTTATGAATTAGGAGATGTTCTGCTGCAATCCGGTGACACTCTGCCAAATGCCATTCTCGCCTACAAAACATACGGCATGCTAAATGCAGCCAAAAATAATGTGATTGTCTATCCCACCTGGTTTGCCGGCTTGCATACTGATAACGAATGGTTAATCGGACCTGGCAAGGCACTGGATCCAGAAAAATATTTTATCATCGTCCCCAATATGTTGGGCAATGGACTCTCCTCCTCGCCAAGCAATACGCCACCACCTTATCATCAAGCAAATTTCCCGCTGATTTCGATTTATGATAATGTGCGACTGCAGCATCAACTGGTGAATCAAAAGTTTGGTATTGCAGAAATCGCCCTCGTTGTAGGTTGGTCACTAGGCGCTGTGCAGACCTTTCAGTGGGGGGCAAGTTATCCTGATATGGTAAAACGAATCGCTCCATTCGGCGGGACTGCCATGACTCGGCCACATGCAAAGGTTGTATTTGAAGGAATGATCGCTGCTCTTCAGGCTGATTCTGCTTGGAACAATGGCTTTTACACGCAGAAACCCAAAACGGGATTGGCAGCCATGGGTCGAGTCTACGCAGCTTGGGGGTTCTCTCAGGCTTATTATCTAGAGCAGCTCTATCAGCAAGAGGGCTACCACACACTGGAGGAATATCTCGTCGATTACTGGGATCACGTATTTTTGACCTTTGATGCGAATGACCTGATCACCATGTTACGTACCGGAATTACAGGTGACATTAGCGCTAATCCGACGTATAACGGCGATTTTGACCTTGCATTAAGCAGGATAACAGCACGGGCCCTGGTTATGCCGGGAAGTACAGACCTTTTCTTCCCTCCCCAGGATAACAAAGTTGAAGCACGCCATATACCAAATGCATTCTTCCTCCCGATTGAATCCAAGTGGGGGCATTGCGCAGGCATTGGACAGCATGAACCAGACTCCGTATTTATAGATAAAAGTCTAAAAAGTTTCTTGCTTGAATGAAACTGAGGAGGAGCGGATTAAATTGAAAAATAAATTGATTATATATGTCCTAGCACTTGCTGTTTTTCTAATTGGAACCATTGAATATATTATTACAGGAGTCATTGAAATGATCGCCATGGACTTGAGAGTATCTACTTCCGAAGCTGGTTTACTGGTGACTGTATTTGCTCTCGCAGCGGCCATTGTTGCTCCGATTCTGATTGCATTAACAATTAATATGGATCGCAAGAAGCTACTGATGGCTGCCCTCAGTGTGTTTATTGCCAGCAACGGACTTATGCTTGTAAACCTTTCTTACGAAACATTACTATGGGTACGAATTATTCAAGGGGCTAGCGGAGGAATCGCTACCGTAGTAGCCATGGCAGTAGCGACACGACTCGTCGAAAAAGAAAGAAGGGGCAATGCCATCGGTATTATTTTGATGGGGCTCAGTAGTTCGTTAGTTCTGGGTGTTCCAGCTGGTACATTTTTTAGCGAGATGTTTGGATGGAGAGTTTTGTTTATTTTGATCGGTATAATAAGCGTTCTTCCATTGTTTATCATCTATAAAAAGGTTCCTGCAATCAGAGAAGAAGAAGCTGTTACCCTCAGGATGCAGTTCTCTATTTTAAAAGATTCAAAAATTGTAACTGCCTTGGCTATTACTTTATTTTATATTGGTGGTTACTCTACGCTCTTTACTTATATTACACCTTTCTTGCAAGCCGCATCCTCTCTTTCCATAACCGAAATTAGCGGTGTTTTATTCCTAGCGGGAATTTGCAGCTTCATCGGATCCAAAGTGGGTGGACAATTGGCAGATACAAAGGGATCGAAATTCACAATTTGTATTGGACTCCTGTTACAGGGAGCAATGCTCCTTTTATTCACTCTAGCTGGTGTCAATATCATTGTATTAATCTTGGTTTTAATGATCTTTATGTTAGCAACCTGGAGCATTTCCCCTGCTCAGCAGCTATTTTTGGTCACTCTGGTACCTCGAAATCCAGACATTGCCCTGAGCGTAAATACTTCCTTCATCCAATTTGGTTTTGCGCTAGGATCTGGATTAGGCGGCCTTGTCATCAGTCGTACCTCTGTTCTGAATTTGAATTGGGTAGGTTTGGCTGCTGTAAGCGTTGCATTACTTCTTGCCATCTTGCTATTCAAAAAAATGAGCAGTCGGATTGGAACGTCTACTGTTACTAAAGAAAAACATTAAATAGCTCCCTCTTTCTACAATCCCAGCATTCAAATCCAAGGCATTTTTTAACACACCGGGCACGCCATTCCCATATTCAGATGTACATAAAAGTACATCATTTGCCTCCCTCAGCTGTGTCCGTATTTCTCTTACCGAAGCAGGTCCTTCATCGAAATCGAGATCAGGGTTGAAAGACGGAAGAACGCTCAACCCTTTCCTTGAAAAAAATTTCAATCTACTTGTGATACGGTTCTCCGTACTGTCTGTAACGGCAAGATTTAGGACCATCCTTTTGCGGGATGGTCCATTCTTTGATATCGCATCTTTTTTTGCAAATAGAATAAGTGGATCGATTCCTCCAAATTGCACTTTTGCTTACTTTAATATTCTCTTTTAATTGCAAAAAACGAACCCCGAATTGTTCCAGCTAGTTTTGACTTCTGCCTGGCAAACTTAAACTTCCCTTCTAGCTCCTTTGGTACCTCCATCCCCTCAGAAAGCTTAAAACCAACGGCCCGCTTCTTAGGGTCACCAACCGTATACATGACGTTGACCTCAAGACCATCCTCATAAAAGACGTAAGCAAATTTAATATTTTCAACTTGAAAACGTGACGTTTCTAAAGGTTTGGCCACAAACTCAATATCACGCTCTTTCAGAACTCGGTTCACATAATCAAGGGTCTCCTGACTTTCACTAGCTGACACAACCGTAAATTCATGCTTGTATTTGTTCATAAAGTAACGGGCTTCATTAGCACGCAAGCCAGCAAGCGCTTCTACTACAGGTGAAGACTCTAAACCAACCGTAGACACATTAGTAAAATCAACGATATAGGACATTTCCATCTCTCCTTTTATCTCATTATTTCCAAAAAAACTTGCCGCTACTCAATAGGCTCAAATCTACTAACGGGATCATCTAGACCTTCCTCACGATTCGTCTTTGTCGAAATAATCATCTGGCAAATGTAGTTCTCGCAAACAACCCATAAATTTTTCTCTGAATTTCGGATCTCTTTGATATTTCGGCCATACCGCCTTATAGTAAGGCAGCAACTTCTCATGTGGAATAATGCCCCAGTACAAAATTAAGTTATTCATAACCTGCGGGCCGCCCCCCATCAACATCTGTTCAATGATCTGCCAGCCTCCCAGCTTGTTTTCGCAACTGCGCGCGGCATAGATGGCCGTGGTTTGCATTTTCGGGTCGGCGTGACACAAGAAAGGCGCAAAGTTCTGGAGAGTAATCCCACCGTAATCTTCCAAGATATACCCTGCATAACGCAACGTTTCCGGGTCGTGAATCCTGTCAAGCCTTTGCAAGATCACTGAAATACATTCCGTTAAATCCGCAGTTTTACTGGAAGCATGTAGAATCTGTAAAGCTTGCAGAAAATCCTCATGCCCATCCGATTGCAACAGCTCCAGAAGATATTTTCTACCCGCGTCAAAAGAAGTTTTGCAGATTAGCCAAATGGCTGCGGTCCGATTTTTTGGGCTTTGCTCCGCAATATTTTTCAAAAAACCAAGGGTTGGCTGAGATATTTTCTTAAACTTGGACATTCCATCAAGCGCTTTTGCTTGGATTTCTTCGTTTGGAGCGCTCTGATAAATCTGGATCAGCACATTCTCATCACCCGGTATTCGACTGCCAAACCACCCGATATCATAATCCAGAATAATTTCATCCAGCCAGCGCTCGTACCAGTCCAGAAAGCTGTCTTCATAGACAAAGAAAAAGGGATGATCGGGATGAAAATCGGAGGTGTACACAATTCTCCCCCTATGTTTCCCTTCAAGTACGAGATACATTTCGTATTCGCAGCCTTGGGTACCTATGCACAACATGCCGCCCAGCACCTTATTACAGGTGTCGTCGTATTCCTCATCGGGGATGTCCTCATCCTTGGTCAGGGGCTCAATTAGATGGTTCCATTCCTCTTTGGTCATCCCGGGATGCAGAACGGATTTTGCAAGGAGTGCCTGGCGCTCGGTATAGGAAGCTGCCTTTTCAATCGGATAAATTCCATAATAGGGTCCGGCGCCTCCGTTGCCGACTTTCGTTAAAAACTGCGCGTAAGGCTCAGGAAGAGTGACCTGATTATGGGCCTGCCAGTCCGCCAGCTCTTTTGCTGTAAGCTTCTCATTAACCTTGTATTGATGTGAGGATGCTCCGAACACCGAGAAAGCCGTGTCTTTGCGCATGGCTTGATTCAGTTTATTTTTTATTCGATCCAGTTGCGTTTCTTTCTTCCCAAACCACATATTGAACCCTCCTGTTGACTATAGCCAGGTTTCCTTTGTTTGCTTATCCAGCAATTTTATTATTTTTTCTAAGGGCCTTACCTCTTTAGAATTATATGTATCTTAAGTAGGTCTTTACCAGTATACAACTGGTGCAGCAAACAGCTTGGACTACTGTCAATAGAGTGGACACCCCAAGTGGAGAATTTCAAGCGAGCCGATTCGTTTCCATTATAAAAGCATGTAATATATTCGAAATCTGCTTTCTTACTTAAAGTTTAACAAACTTATCTAAAAAATGCGTATACATTTCCCTAACTATTCGCTTCTGATAAGGTTCTCCGCGCTGTCTGTAACAGCAAGTTTTAGGACCATCCTTTGTCGGATGGCCCTACTTTGTAATCACATACGTTTAAACCATCAAGCACCATCGAACGCCAAGCTTATCAACAAACGACCAGTTAAACCCAGTCTTCGCTTTCATTAGCGAATCTTTGTAAATCATTCATAAAAACAGATGCATGGTAGCCATCGCAAACAGAATGATGAATTTGTAAAGAGACAGGCAGGAATAATTCATTATTCACTTGGGAGTATTTTCCGCCAGTTATTATTGGTAAGAGAAAGTTTCCACCATTATTAATATTTAAGTTAAACGCTTTAAAAGAACTCCAAGGAATCATAGATATCGGAATATTATTATCTGGTATAGGTTCTTTTGGAAATAAACTACCTGTACCATTGTATTTTCGGACATCCTTTTCATACTGAAAATGAAACTCTGAAAAATTATTCATATTTGGCGACCAAATGGCTGAAAATGTATGCGTCCTATTGTCAAAAATAGTATAACAAGGACAAATCTCTGCCCAATAACCTAAATTACCCTCTGAGTTAAAACACGTTCTAAATTCTCTGTGAGAATTAACTATTCTTGTAACCATAAAAATAAACGCAGGATATAGCTTATATCCCTTTTTCTTTAAGTTCTTCATTAGAACAGTAATATTAATTTCATTCGTCATACTGAATGTTGTCTGTTGTTGTAAATAATGTTCAAAGTATTCTTTTCGATACCAATTGTCACGATTAATAATACTGAATTTCAACTTCAACGCCCCCTAATATAATTTATTTAATATTAGGAGGCTACTTTCACTGCTTTTTTCATATCAGTCATCCTTTTTAATATTTTATGCCATTATATCATCAAGTATATCTAACACCCTCTGAGCCATCTTTCACAGGCAGCTCTCTCACTGGAGTAGCGCCTAGCCTTTATTGCATAACTTACAACAAGTCCATTTTTATATCAGCCTTTCCATGAATTAAATGTAGTCGCTAGCATTGTCTGTATAGTTTTCAGGGTTTGGCGATTGATAAGTTACCAGGCACAAGCTCAGTGTCTACAAATTCCTTCAATAACCGTGCTTGCTCGTATTCCCCCATGTAACTTTTGAACCAATCAACCTAAGAATATGATTGGCATTGACGATGCTCATCAATACCAAAAGCTACATCATCCCACTTAAACGACCACCTGCTCAAAGCAGGTTGATTTTGACATGAATGTCAACGACTAAAGTCGTTACCTAAGACTAAAGTTCTTCTGAAAGTCCATACGCTGAAGCGCATTGGTATTGAAATTCGTAGCTCTTATTATTTTTCGCCCTACTTATGATACGGTTCAGCTTACGTCTCTATCAGCGAAATTGCTAAAGGAGCTGCATCTGTCAGCTCTTTTAGCAATTTCGATCTGGTGTGCATATTGTCATTTTCCGACCTGTTTATCCACTGGAATACTCTGAGCAAAACGAAACACATTATGAGGATCGTACTTTCGTTTCACCTGCTTCAATCTGCCAAAGTTCACGCCATAATACGCCTTGGGCCAGTTCTTAATCTGCAGATCGGGAAAATTCACATAATCCCCTTTAACAAAGGGACGTAACGCTCTGCGAAACCTTTCCACCCACTGAATATTCCGCTCCTGCTCCCCATTGTTTCTCCAGCGGGCTGACAGTTCGTAGATTGTCTCAGCCTTCCGATGAGGATAGGCCGTTGCAGTAGGCGATACTCGACTCACCGCGCTTCCTGCACCACCTAAGCTTTGACTCCACACGCTAGAATGTCTGTTGGGTGCTTTGGATAAAAAGTCACGTATAATTCGTACTCCTACAGGCGGCAAAGCTTGGAACCCGTAGGCCCCGGTTATTTTAAACTTCGGTTCCAAATTCAGGTCCGATTCGGCAAAAAATTTGGTTGCTTCAATAAAAGGTACTGTCTTCACCATCACCTTCACCGGAGTGCCTGCTCGCAAGAGCGGTCTAATCAATCGACGCAGCTCCTCTGCACCGCCAAGCAATTGCCCGGTAGATACAATGGTTCCCACCTGCTTGGCAGCCACCTCAATTGTTGAGGTTAAGCGGTTCGTGACAGACGGGGCCCAGCGCTGCCAAGTTGGTAACACCTTCTCAAGGTCACTCCATTTCCATGTAATACTGTAAATAGATACCGATGAAATCGGCCTAACCCGAAATGTATATTCTGTAGCAACACCAAAGTTCCCTCCCCCTCCGCCTCGTGATGCCCACAACAGATCGGAATGTTTCTTCCGGTTTGCCACAATCGTCCTTGCCCCATACCTTCCCGAAGCTACGACCATCTTCACTTGTTTCAAGTTATCGCACGTAAGTCCATATTTGCGGGAAAGAAGTCCAATGCCTCCTCCCAAGGTAAGCCCAGCTACGCCTACGTCGGGCGCAGTCCCCGCCGGAATGGCCACACGCTTATCCCACAGCTTTTTGTACACACGGGCAAGTGGATTTCCCGTTTGTACAATGGCCACTCTATTTTTTCGATCAACCTTAACCTTATTCATCTCGCTCACATCAATAATAATGCCGCCATTTACAGCCGAGAAGCCTTCATAGCTATGCCGCCCGCTGCGCACTCGCAGACGTATGCCCCGCTCACGAGCCCATTTGACTGCGTTGATCACATCCTGAGTCCGTTGGCAAAAAACAATGACCCTTGGAAATTTGGAAAAGCGCCTATTGAACTCCATTCTGGCCGTATTGTATGACGGATTACCCGGAATTACGATCCTTCCGGTTAATCGTGTACTTTTCTTTTGCAACTTTTGTGCCATCTACTTTACACCATCCCTGCTCATGACATAAGCCTTTCTCATCAACTTATTTCTATGTAGGGACACCTGTCCTAGTAACGGCAAACGCCCAGTTTATATCGTAAAAGTAGAACAAAGACGTGGTAGGTGTATAAGTTCTTCATTCATCAGGTAGCCCACCTTTTGCTCAATCAATCCTGTAATAAACCTCCTTTAAGTAAAACTATTTAAGAGCTGCACATCTTACAGAGCATTTAAATGTAGTATACTGTAGTATTCTTCACTAATTTCCTAGATTCTACAGGTGGCTAACATGACTAATAAGGGATGATCCATTTCCTTGTCTGTATGAAGAGGATATGCTGGAGGTGCATTTGCTTAAGGAACGAAACGGTGGCGTCAGATGGAGAGATTGGTCACAAAAAAATAGAAGAGAGGCACTAATGCCCTGCCTCTCTTCTATAACGCATATGAAGCAGCTTGACACCGTGTTTCAATATCGTCATTTACGCTTTCGGGCGATCACCGCTAACCGGCCGTCCTCGGTTGAGTATTCACACGTAGACAGTACAATAAGCTTGTCGCCATATCGGGCTGTCACGCCCGTATCGTAAAGAGCGAGTTTTTTGATGTTCTGAATATATGAGTCAAACTCGGCGGGCGTACTTACCTTCTCAATCTGGTAGTATTTAAAAACGTCGTCCGATTTGCGATAAACTTTTGACAGAATAACGGCAACAATTTCATACTCTTCCTTTTCGTAAAGCGTGCTGAACTGGAACGTAGCATGCTCTTTATAAAAGCTTTCGTTCTTGTACTTCATTAAATCTTTAAACATCCAGCCGCTTTTCATGTGGTGTCCGTGAATCAGCAAAATGTCCGAACCGTTGGTCCGGCTATGCGCGTCCAAAAAGGGGAGGCCCCCTTTGTTTTCCTTTTTATCGAAATCATGATTGAGATAGTACTCCGCATCCTGTGGATTCTGCATGACTGGGTACTCAATTCGGGTGCCGTCAATCTTCAGCCAGCCGACGATGTCCGAGTTCCTCTCGTAAAGCTCTCGAAATTCGGGAAGCATAACCGGCTCATTCGCCTTATTGAACAAAAGGGAGGGGAATGCATCCCCTCCGCCTTTGTCCGACCCTTCCTCCCAAACTTTTGTCAGCTCTTCGATTTTCTGCTGCTCGGCATAATCCCCCAGAAAGGTTCTCGCAATATTAACGAGGGAAAATACCAACAGAAGGGAGGAAACGGCGATAAGAAACTTTTTAGTTTTGCTCATTTTCTTACCGCCTTCCCGGTCACTGGATGTGCTTTTTCTTCTTGTTACCGAGTAGACAGAACCCAATCGTCATCAAGGACATCAGCGCCAAAACCATATAGAAGATTGGCGATACGCTGTTGTCTCCGGTTTTCGGAGCATCGTCCAGCTCGTTGCCGACGTTGTCGGTTTCGTTGTTACCGTTATCGGTTTCGTTGTTACCGTTATCGGTTCCGCTGTTACCGTTGTCGGTTCCGCTGTTACCGTTGTCGGTTCCGTTGTTACCGTTGTCGGTTCCGTTGTTACCGTTGTCGGTTCCGTTGTTGCCGTTGTCGGTTCCGTTGTTGCCGTTGTCGGTTCCACTGTTGCCGTTGTCGGTTCCGTTGTTACCGTTGTCGGTTCCACTGTTGCCGTTGTCGGTTCCGTTGTTACCGTTGTCGGTTCCACTGTTGCCGTTGTCGGTTCCGTTGTTACCGTTGTCGGTTCCGTTGTTGCCGTTGTCGGTTCCACTGTTGCCGTTGTCGGTTCCGTTGTTACCGTTGTCGGTTCCGTTGTTGCCATTGCCGGTTCCACTGTTACCGTTGCCGGAGTTGCCGCCGGAGCCGCCACCGGAACTGATCGGCTTCATTGGCACGTCGTATTTTATAATGTCAAAATCGACAGAAATCGTATCACTCCGGTGCGTCTCGTATCCGTCCTTCGTTACGATCAGATAGTAATCCGCTTCAGGAAACACCATGTACGCATAGGAGCCATTTGCATCGCTATCCTGCTCCGGGCTCTCGTTGTTGTGCGGTGGAAAATTCGGAACCGGAGGAAGCGTTACTTTCGTACCCGGAATGCGGCCGTTATCTCTATTCCGCTTCGTATCCGCATAATACAGTGTAACTTTGGCTCCGTCAATTTTCTTGCCAGTGATGGCATCTCCTGTCGTTTCATCATAAACCGTACCATAAGGGTCGACCAATTCCTCGGAAATATTCAGCTCTCCGTTAGCTTTCACGTCCAGTTGCGTCACTTTGAGGAGCAGTTCCTCGCCGGTCTCAGCTTTATAGCGAACTTCCATTGTGTACTTCTGCTCGCTTAGCCCTTCCACAGAGAAAGTTCCGTTCGAAGCCATCGGAAACGCCTTAGGACGACCGTTCTCCTTAATATAATTGCCGTCCTTGTCCTTCAAATAGATATGCATCTGGTTGGTAAACGAATCGTGGAATAGCTCTTTTGCTCCATTCAGCTGCTTGAACAGAACGATCCCTACCGCCGTAATGTCCGCCGGAACGGTCTCGTCCGTCACGCTGCCGTCCACATTTGCTTTTTGCGTGAACTCGACAGGCACACCCTTCCCACCTACCTGATACCACTTCGTATATGTGATCGTATAGTCGGTATCCGCTGCGGCTGGGACCGAATATTCACCCTTCTCATTTGTCTTCGTCTGAAGCTCCTTGCCTGTGTTCAGATCGGTCACCGTGATGGGGGCATTCGGAATGACTTCTCCTGTGTTGTTATCACGCAGCACGCCTTCCAGATACGGGCGGGTATTGACAAAGTGTGCTTCGGCCGCTTTTTTCTGTGGAATGGTGCCTGTGCGAACGAGACTTTCAGGATCTGTCACATAGCCGTCTTTCGTATAATCATCCTGGGTCACCTTATACTGGAGATATGTCGGAAGTCCTTGCACAATGAGCGTCTGGCCATCTGTAAGCTCGAAGGTCTCTCCGCTCTTGATCGTGCCCTTACTGCCATCCGACTTCACATAAGAGTAGGATTCGTTCGCTCTCTCGCCTGTGAAGGTGACTGTGTACTTGAACGGCTTCTTTTTGTCGTCGTCTTTGCCTTTAATCGTGTTGCTGATTAGCAAGTCGCCCTCCAAGACTCGCACGTTCGTAAACGGGGCATCTTTATCTTTTCCCTCCATGACTCCGGTATAATACCGTTCCTCAGGAATGGTCACGTATTCGTCGGCTGTGTATTCCTTCTGGGTAATTGTGTATTTCAGACCCTTAGGCAGACCCGAAATATCCAGTGTCTCTCCATCCTTGAGCTTGAAGGTATCGCGGGACTTGATCGTACCTGTGCCTCCGCCCGACTTCAAGTAAGAGTAGCTTCCATCCTTGCCTGCATCCTCAAAGACGACGGTGTACTCGAACACCTTCGTCTTGTCGCCGCCGTTGCCCATGACCGTATTGCTGACGGTCAGTTTGTTGACGGTCCGTTCATTGATGAAATCCGCCTTGTGGTCGCCTTTATTCACGATTGTGCCGGACAGCTCTCTCGTCTCCGGCGTGGTGATATAACCGTCAACGGTCGTATAATCGGCCTCTGTTACGGTATAGACCAGATCCGCAGGCAATATCGGGAGCGTCACAGATTCCCCGTGCTTGAGGATAATCTTATCTCCGCTCTTGATCGTGCCAAACGTATTATCCGGCTTCTTATAGGTGTACTTTCCGTCCTTGCCTTCGCCGGTAAAGGTCACGGTGTATTCAAATTCCTTGGAAGAATCGCTGCCGTTTCCTCCAACCTTATTGCTGATAGTCAGCTTTCCTTGCGCCGGCGTAGGTACGACCAGCGGATTATCAGAGGTTACTTTTACGCCATCTACCCAGATGGGCTTCCCGGGCGTATTCCCTACGTACACCTGATAAATTCTTGTAGTCGGCAACCATGTCGTTGTGTCAATATAAGTTTCCTTCAGCTCATAATACCCTGGATCTGGGAATAGCAGATTAAGTTTCCCTCCGCTATCGGTTGTTCCTTTGGCGATTTGAGTTCCATCGTCCTTCTTATAGAGCGTAAACTCTACGCCTTTTAGCGGATTGCCATTAGGATCCACCTTTTTCAGGGGCAGCAGGGCATTGGAGCTTGAACTGCCGGCTACGTCCGAACTGTCCAGCGTGCTTTCGCTTCTGGCACTGACAGATTTCAGATTGTCATCACCCTCCAGCTTTACCTCGTTGCCCATTTTGTCTCCGGCTTTCGCTTTAGATGAATCAACCTCTGTTTGGTACACAAACTGGTAAAACTTATTAGGGTCGTTCATTTTGAATTTTAAAACTGTGGTGCCTCCCGCGCCTGGTGCAGCTTCTACCTGAACTTCAGCATTCGGGTCGCTTAGATCCAGTGCTGCGCCCTCTCGTTCCAGAGCACCGCTGGCAGTCAGTTTAGCACGATAGACTGCCATACTAGGCGCTGTCAGCACAAGCTTTCCGTTTTCTTCATAGCGCAGATTCATGCCTGCACCTAGGGTATCCTGCAGATAAACGCCCTGCTTCATGTTAAATGGCGGGGTATAGTTCACTGTCCATTCCAGCACCCCTGGAACTGGCTTAGTTACCGACTTGCCCAAGGTCTGAATAGGTACGATAATCTTACGTTGTTCAGTGAGAACCTTTTCCTCTCCGCCCCATGTCATATGAAGGTCAGCTTTATTATACAACACCTGCTTGGTTGTGCCGTTTGTAGTGTATTCCTCTAAATATTTGCCTAATGCCACATTGGATGGTCTTGCCTTTACCAAAATGACATAAGGACTTTCCAATTTAGAGAAGGTGAAAGTTCCTACGTTTCCATTATGGGAGAAGTTTACCACATGAGCATTAGTGCCTGGTTCAATAATTGTTCTGGCGTCGTTTCTGACACCATACTCGGTGCCTCCACCATTGTCCGAGTAGCCTTTCCAAAGCTCAACATCTTTGCTCTCAGAAAACGGCACGAATTCCCAGCCTTCAGGCAGTGTATCCACTAGCTTGATGTTGCTGATTACTCGGCTACCACCGTCCTTAGCCATTTCTTCTGTGTTGTATCCTGGCATATTCACCCCTAAGCGGAATGTAACAGTCTTGGTTGTCCTGTCATAGCCAGAAATCGTCCACGCTTCATTGCTGTCGTTTCTAATGTAGTTATTTACGTTATTTGGATTAACATTTTCAAGTGTACCATCTGCTTTCAATGGCTTCGACGCAAAGAGCATATCCTTGTTCAGCATACGCAGATGAAGATTAACAGCGTTTTCCGCAGCAGTTTTTACGGTTTCGCCGTCAAAGAGCAAGGCCCGATTCCAGCTTGTTTTCCCTGCGTTAATATCCTGTCTGAAGAGGATATCCGGCTTGGTCTCAAGTGAACGGAAGCTGAAGGATGCAGCTTTGTCGGTGTATCCGGTCACCTTGATCAAATCCGCCACGACTTCACCGTTCACTGTCAAAGGGATAACCTTCAAGGTTAAGCCGTTTGCGCTCTTGAGAGTACCTTCGCGATATTGCTTCCAAAGCTGAGCAGTATTAACATTCGCCTTGATTTTCGCAATCGTTTCCGCACTCACCTCGCCTGTTGCATCCACTGCGTTGTCCAAGACGTTCAAATCGCCGCCATGCACTAGCACATCGTATACCGCCGCATTTGGCAGGGCATACTGTGGTGTTAAATTAACGGTCCACGTGATGCCGCCCAGGTTATAATCCTCCATCGAAACAGAGCCTGTTTTTGTAAAAGTATGCGCACCGATAGTAACGATTGCCTCGTCAGTTACTGCGACAGGTCTTAAACCAGTTGTCACATCATTGTTCTGAATACCGCCTGTTGTGTCCAAATTCCAGTTAGCGCGTGGGTCGATTCTGAAGTTGGAACCGCTTGTTACCTTACTCTTAATCACTAGTTCCACTTTACCGTTAATATCCCCAAAGGAATAAACGCTGTTCGCATCCGGTACAATTGATTGTACCTCAGATGCAGTGCCATCCACCCACGTCTGCCATGTGGCTGAAGTAAACTCCAGCCCTTGAGGTAGTACATTTGTGATGGTAAAGTCCTTTAAACCTTTTTTGTTATACTGGTTAACAGTGACTTTCCATGTGATTGTTTCATTAGGATTGTCATACGAGGCGCTGGCTTGAATCCAGTCGGGTGCGAAAGAAATTTCCTGACCTGCCTGCACCAACATATTATTGTCCTGTCTCAGTTCCACTTTGCCATTCATATCCCGATAGCTGCGACCAAGATTGCCTGGCGGATTCCGGTGCTCGTAATAATAGGCTTCCTTTGGAATCCATGTTTTATATTCAACCTTTGGATCTACACCTGTTCCCTGTGGGAAAGTGTAAGTCAGCGATCCGTCTGCCCCAATGTCTGGAGTTACATTTTGGTCATTTACTTTGAATGAATCCTCCATATAGATACCGCGGACATTTCCAAAGCCGGTATTATAAGTTGAAGGATTCGTATAAAATGTCTTCCCGTCTAGCGGTAATTTGATTGTTTTATCAAACTGATCGAATGCAGATACGCTTGACTGCCAAGTAATCGCTCCCTCAACAAATTGTGCCGGTTGAATTCCGCGATAACCATACTGATCCCACCTGATCATTCCAGGCGAGCTTAAAGTAATGCTATACGCTGCTGTAACATCTGGGTTCTCTAGCTGATAAGCACCGCCAAAAATGTTGATAGGCTTTGTATCGCCATACTCCATTCCCGTTACATCTGCATCGGCAGTAGTTACAAAGCTGAAGACAATACCTCGTCCAACACCATTGAAAAAGTTATCATCACCGTTAAATACAATCCTGATGCTATTTGGAGTGAAATAGGCGGTACCAAGCTGTTTCATACCTGATTCAGTCTGTGCATTCAGGGTTTTATTAGTTGTCGGCAACACCACTTCCTTGAAGTAGTCTTCTCTTTTCAGCTCGATCCAGTCACCCTTCTGAATGTATAGGTCGAGATTCGCATTTGTCGGATTAGAGTCATCACCATTCACTGGCACCTTCAGACCTTCCGATTTGAGAGTAAATGGCTGTCTACCCTGAATAATACCGTTTGGATCAATAACAGCATTTCCCTGCGTCACTTCCAGCGGAAAGGTTGAATTAGCTTCCATGAACACCGCCGTTTTGTCCGTCGGGACTGCCGCCATCGCTACGAGATTGGCCGGCATAGCGAACACCGCCTCTGGTACTGGCAACGGTTCGGTCGGCGCAGCGTATACCGCCTCTGGTACCGACGACGGTTCGTCCGCGCTCGGCGAATCGGCTTCGCTAACGGCCGCCGCACCGGAATCGCTTGGCGCGCTATCCGCAAATGCGACAGCAGAGAACGCCACCGTCTGCAAGACAAGCAAAACTGCTAGGCAGAAAGATAGCACAGCTTTGCTCACACTTCGTTTCCTTTTCAAACGAATTTCCCCTTTATTGCCAGATTTTTTTCTATATCGAGCTCATTTCCTCGATTTAACCGCTCAAGCGAATAAACATATGCTATTTGCTTGATCCCAACAGCCTTTATATCATCGAAACTCTTGCGGAGTTCCAGATGAACGTGTAAGTGCCGTGGGGTGCTGGCTGCTGATCATGCTTAGTAGCTATCTTCCCCTCTCCTTCGATGGTCTTCGCCACTTACATACTGCAAATGGCAGAATACGCCCAGTCTACACGACGTATTTCAACATTATATTACAAGGGACCTATACAAAATCTAAACAACCGCTCGACAATATGAAGCGTGAAACTCAATTTCCACCATCACATGCGGTCCAACCATCCGTTCAGTTGATTATTCTTGGAACTAGGTATGCTTAAACCGTCTGCCGAGATGTAACTTGCTAAGTTCCCTCTTTTTCACCTCCTCTTAGAAACTGATTGGCTTGCTGGTAGATGTAGTAGTTCCTTCTTCCTAGTATCTTAGTTTCGCTGTAGACTATCATCACAAAAAAACTCTCAGATGTAGGACACCGATTATAGGACATCTACATATAGCTAGCCTATCTTAGTTCTTTTTTCATATTTTTAAATTTGAGACAATTTACCTACTCAGTGTAAGCCAATAAACTTTTTTCGACAAGACTTGGAAAACATACTTCTAGTATCTTGTCTGACAATGTTGAAGAATATCTGCTTTTTCAAAACACAATTTTATTGTGATCCTTAGGAAATCAGCTCATGATAACTACATTTTCACCAAACTTTTTTCATAGTTTAAATCCTAGCCTCTACAAAATCTCTATAAAATACAGACCGTACCCTCTCCCTGCAAATCTCAATAAAAAAACAACCTCTGACAGACTTCAAAGCATCAGTGGTTGTTGGGGTAATTATTAGAATAGTTGTTGAGATTAAGAATGCCTTCCTGCCAAGGTCGATTAGCTGACTTTGGATTGTCAACAGTAAATCAGACAACTTTTTTAAGGGCTGCATGACGATACTGAACAGGCGTCATATATCCTAGTGTTCCATGGATACGAAGCTTTTTTCAAACGTCTCCAGCAGTTCGTCCATCTTTTGATTTTTAAACTCGCTGCCACGGTCCGTATGAAACCACTAAATCTGACACAAATCGCCCTTGACGCTCGCAAAAGCGCGGGAAATCAGAGCAGCATCCTTGTTTGGACCTCGACCAGCACACAAATGTAATGCCATCGGTTCTGGACCTTCACATAAGTCAGATCGCTAACAACGAAGCGTTTGGCTTCCGTTTGCTCAAACTCACGCCGTTGTGTCTGTATTACAAGCAGTTTTATGGGGCTTATATTGTGCCACGGTGTAGCTGGAAACCAGTCCTTGCTCTTTCATAATCCGACCAATTCGGCGTCTGGAGACGATCAACCCACGCTCATGTAGCTTCACTTTGATCTTGCGTGTGCCGTAGGCTTTGCGATTCTTGTGAAAGATATCCACAATAGCTTCGGTGACATCGTCTTCAGTGGCTCGTTCTTGGGCGTCGTAATAAAATGTACTTCTTGCGATTTGCAGGACGTCACACATTGCTGATACCGAGTATTTATCACGGTTATTCTGGATGATAGCTACTTTCGTCCCATGGCTTTAAAATATAGTTTTCCATCCTCAGACGCTGGAGTTCTTTTCGCAAAGCGATTAATTCGTTTTCCTCGGGCGAACGATTGTCCTTCTCTTTGAAGGAACCCGATGTCTGAGCTTGTTTGATCCAGCGGTCTAAAGCAGAGGCTGTGAGGCCATATTCCTCCACAAGGGCTGCTCTGGATTTCCCGTTTTCATAGAGTTGCACCATTTGCTTTTTAAATTCTGAGGTAAAGGTACGTCGTTGTTGTTTTGGCATTGTAGAGATCCGCTCCTTAACATGATAGGTTTATTCTACAATCCCTTATTTTTTCTGTAAAATTAAGTGTATCCGATCCATTTTATCCACTATTTATGAAAAGAAATCAACTTTTCCTCCTAAATGAACATCGGAAAATATACTTTATAATGAAGATAAAATGTATGCAAAAAGGGGGATTCGCTTTACTATTACTTATGATACGGTTCACCGCGATTGCTTAGTTAGTAAAGCGGATTATTAGTTGGTAGAATCCAAAGTTAGTAACCTAATTTATAGGGACGGGGCTCCCCAAAAAGTAATAGGAATCAGTTTCGAAGCATTACTTTTTTTGGAGGTTCAAGAACGATGACAACCCGATTAGAAACGTTTGGCAACTTCTATAGCATGAGCAATTGTTTTTTGCTTTATAGCTGGAGCTTTCTCCAATGATGCCGTTCCTTCAGCAAAGGTTGCTTCAATAGATTGAATCCTCGTCATTACCAATCGACATCTATATCCTTAATATCTTGAACACTTAAACTACAAAGCTCCATACGGGCAGTCGTAACATTCCCTCGGCGTTCCTTACTATTTGGGTCTCCTCCAATAGCTTGTACTAGGATCATTCCTCCGCCATGTTTTTTCAAGGCTTCGCTCCCCCATGCCTCATACCAATCTGAGAAGGTTTCGGCAGTGGAAGGGCTTTGGTATAACACAAAGATAGACTCGCCATCAACGCGGGATTTTATCTTTTTCGCATCCTTAGGCAGATAGGGAAGGATTTTAGCAAGTGCATTTTCCTTGTTAATAAACGTCTCGTTTGAAAAGGACATTGATATTGAGTTGACCATACCACTTTCGTTGTCACTGTCGATTAATAGATCATCTTGATTATACGAGATGGAAAACATGTATTTCGAGTCAGGTGTTCCATACTTGTCCTTAAATGCTTGAAGAGGCCCGGCAAATAGAGGTTTAAGCTCGGCTGTAGATTTCGCTGGTTTGGTTACCGATTGGGATTGGTTCAATACTTTTGCAGGCTGATCTGAAGGAACTGTAGAATTCACAGTAATTTGGGTGTCATTTTCAAACTGTGAGCTAGTAGAGGAAACTTCCGTATCCTTTGAGTTTCCGATTAGATAACTAACAACGATTAATACAATAATGGCACATATCATCAAGTTCTTCCGTTTCATACTTCCTCCTTAATTAATGCCTTATAACAATTCGATCATATCATGGAAGTAGCATTCACGAAAATTATAGCGTTGTTCCTATCCTACCTATTGTATGATGTGCCCATATCTGACCATGATGGAGTTTATCGAACTTTCGTTTTTATGTTGCAAGATTGTAACTTCCTCCATCACTCCTACAGGTCTCTATATCCTTTTTGATATTCCAGTTTTTCGCCCTACTTGTGGTATGGTTCTGCGTCCACAACTTGCTGGTACACTCCTCCGCCGTTGTCACGTAGAAACCTTATCCCTTGACATTTTATGGGGAATACTGTATATATTCAAAGCCAATACGAAAGACAGGAAGGGAAGATCTGCATGCACAGAGTGATCAAAATCAAATTTACACTCTTTTACGGTGAAGCGCCTGAAGCAAAATGTTACGGGTACTTGGAGTTGAATCAGGATGGCAATATGATCGCGCTCTACAATAGGTACGGTGAGGAAATAGACATGTATGGCGGATATGAATTTGTTAGGGTAAGGACACTTGGCAAATTTGATGACCAAGACCGTGATAATTTTTATTCTTTGTTAGAAAGTGATGGTGTAGGATAATCTGCACGATAGGCTGACGATTCCGGTGCCAAGGCACTACGAAAAGTCAGCCTTTTTGATTTTATTTGCCTTATAGAGTTGACCGGCACGTTATCATAATCCCCTAACCTCATCTTGTCAAGAAATAATGCGCGAATGAGCGACACCGTGGGGGGCCCCCCTTTTGCTTTCGAAATATGAATGAATTTCCGAGTATGATGAGCAATTTCGCTTTTTCCAATTCATCTCACTTCACGTAGAATGATCTTCAGGCGTTGCGGGATAAGCGATATACAAACAATGGACGGAACGTCATGAACAATCGGGAGGTAGAAGATGGACAATCAGGCTCAAGATGCAAGAGGAATGAAGAGAGGGGCAATATTAACCACTCTACTCATCGGTACATTTGTCGCGTTTCTTAACGAAAATTTACTTACCAATGCGTTTCCTGCATTGATGAGAGAATTTAACGTTGCTGCTTCGACCATACAATGGTTATCGACGGGTTATATGCTCGTGATCGGCGTACTGGTGCCGGTGACCGCATTACTACAGCAATGGTTCACGACTCGCCAGATGTTTATGTCTGCGATGGCGTTATTTTTGGCCGGTACCTGCTTGTGTGCAGTATCCCCGGGATTCGGAATCTTGCTGGTGGGCAGGGTTGTTCAGGCTTGCGGGACAGGATTATTGATTCCGTTGATGATGAATACGATTCTCGCCCTCTATCCTCCAGAACGCCGGGGTGCCGCCATGGGTCTCATGGGGCTGGTCATCATGGTCGCCCCTGTCATCGGGCCGCCTTTGTCTGGCTTGATTATCGATACCTTTCAATGGCGATGGCTGTTCTACATGGTGATTCCTGTCGCACTGTTTTCGATGATTTATGCATTCGTGTACTTAAAGAATGTGACAGAACTGACCAAGCCAAGGGTCGATCTTGTATCCGTTGTGATGTCAACCGTCGGTTTTGGCTGCGTCACCTATGGCTTCAGCCAAACAAGTGTCTCTCTTGAGCCTGAAGGTTACGGATCGATTGCAATAGGCAGCCTTTTCTTGCTCTTGCTTGTATGGCGCCAGCTTAAGATCAAAGAGCCGTTGATCGATCTTTCCGTATTCCGTCATTCCACTTTTTCTCTGGTTGCGGTATTGATTGTAATTCTGATGATGGTTCTATTCGCCACAACAACATTGCTGCCGTTCTATATGCAGGATGTGATGAAGTTGACAGCATTTGCGACAGGCTTACTTCTAATGCCAGGTAGCATTTTGAACGGGATGCTGATGCCGGTATCGGGGAAATTACTCGATAAATTCGGGCCGAGACCCGTCATTGTGCCCGGACTGTTCCTGATCGTCATATCGTTGTGGCTGTTTACCGGCATCGACAGTGATACAACACAAGGTTCCGTTCTCTTCAATCATATCCTCTTATTCTTAGGCATGTCGTTCGTCGTCATGCCGGCTCAGACGACAGGATTAAATCAACTTCCACGTCACCTGGTTTCTCATGGCACAGCCATATACAATACGCTCCAACAGATTGCAGGGGGAATTGGCATCGCATTGTTCGTCGGCATCATGTCGTCTGGAGCCAATCGTTATCTTCACCATTCGCTCAATCCCACTGCGATGCATGAGAAGACACAAAGCATGGTTTCCGGTCTACAAACAGTTTTTTGGATTGAATTTATTCTGGCAATACTTATTCTGGTGCTGGGTTGGTTTATAAAAAAGCCACCTGAACATAATTAATTCATTACTAGGCACAGATTGAATCATAAGTTTAACACCGTACAAGAAGCATGGGGCTGTCTCATAAGGGGCGGCCTTTTATTTCGTTGTACCTTGGAACCCCGAATATAGGGAGAGCTGATTTCTGCCTAAAAGTTTATTTTCGAGAATCAATAATAAACATAGATGCATCTTGTCCCATGAATATTTTACTTCCATTATAAAAAGTTTTGGATTGAATACCTCTATACCCTATTTTAGTCATAACGTCAGCCAGCTCTTCTTGATTAAATCCGTTATGAACTATATCTGAAACTACTTTTTCATTTTTATTAAAATCTACGATTAGTAAATGTCCTCCCTCATTTAGAACATCAAATAGCCTTGATAAAACGAATTCAACATCATGAATATGAAGTAGAACCTGAGCCATAAAAATATAATCCGCATGCAAATCCGTTAGACCTTCCTTTTCAAAATCAAAGCATAATGTATCTGCATTCTGAATATGAAGATCAGTAATTTTTTGTTTTATTTGATTAATCATGTTTTGTGAAGTATCCAGAAAAAGCATAGAATTAAAATCGTTTAACAAGTTCATTCCGACAAGGCCCGTTCCACACCCAAAATCAATAGCATTCTTACTATTAGCGTCAACTACATATTCACGAATGGCATCAGATGATCCCTTTGCAATCTGAATTCTTTCAGAAGTGTCATATACATTAGCTATCATTTCAAACTTATCCGTATTTCCCATTTTACCTCTCCAATCTGCCTTAATAAAATCCTGAATACAACAGTATAGAATGATATTCTATCAAGCATTAGCATTTAATCCCCATTCTTATTAGTGCTTATGGAAAAACAAAACCTCTGTATGAATGGAGGAGACAACCTTGGGTTGATTCATGTACACCTTCTTCACGATTCGTCTTTGTCGAAATAATCATCTAGCAAATGCAGTTCTCGCAAACAACCGATAAATTTTTCTCTGAAATTCGGATTGCTTTTATATTCTGGCCATACCGCCTTATAGTAAGGCAGCAACTTCTCGTGTGGAATAATGCCCCAGTATAAAATCGAGTTATTCAAAACCTGCGGGTCGGCCCCCATCAACATCTGTTCAATGATCTGCCAGCTTCCCTGCTTGTTTTCACAACTGCGCGCGGCATAGATGGCAGTGGTTTGCATTTTCGGGTCGGCGTGACACAATAAAGGCGCAAGTGGAAGCTTCGACACTCTCACTGTACCAAATGAATTGGTGTTTTTCTATGTTAGCAAGATCGTTACTTGAACCGACTTCACCCTAATCCCCGCTTAGAGTCAGCTCGATTTTGACTCTGCGAAAGTTGAGTAATTAAGTATTCAAAAAATTTCGCCCTACTTATGATACGGCTCTCCGCGCTAGGTGAAACGGTAAGTTTTAAGCCATCCCGTTTAGGATGGCCCTCTCTTTGATCTCGCATCTCTTTTGCAAAAAGAAAAAGTGAATGGATTACTCCAATTGCGCTTTTGCTTACTTTAATATTCTCCTTTAATCACAAAAAACGAATCCCTAATGGTTCCCGGTAGTTTAGACTTCTGCCGGGCAAACTTAAACTTCTCTTCTAATTCCTGCGGGATCTCCATCCCCTCAGAAAGCTTAAAGCCAACGGCCCACTTCTTCAGGTCGGTGCCCGTATTCGTGACCTGAGAAAAGAAAGAGGATTAACACAAGAGTCTCTCGGAGAAAGATCCTCAACAGATTGCTATGGCCAAAAATGTGTTAAGAAAGATTTTTAATAATAAGTGAACCACTGACCACGGCAAGAGCTATCAAGAAATCAATGCAGTAAAAAGACACTGAGATTCTATCCATCAGTGTCTTTTTTATTGATACTTTTCCACCAACATCATGTTTCATCGTTGAACTCGAACTGATTCACTTTAGCAATATTCGCTGTAACTGACTTCACTTTCTAGTTGGATGGTTCCGGAGTAGCCGTAATTCCCAGTACAATAAATTGATTCTTGTAATCATTTCAATCAGAGGGTTGTAATTTAAAGCAACTTAATCAGCTCTTCTAGCTCATCAACCAATACTTTTGCAAGTTCAAAATCAGTATCTTTTAAAGCCAATTCTATTTTCATTTCAACTGATTTTTTATTTTGTTCAGTTTCTAAATAGTCTCTATCAAAATGACTAGCATAAATCATCTGTCTAAATTTTCGCATACTCATTTTTCTAATCGTCTTATCGTCAATGATTAAAACATAATCCATACCATTTACAACAGAATAGAAATCATGAGAAATCATGAGAATCGCACCTTTATAGTCTTCAATGGCTTTCTCCAGTGCTATTTGTGTATAGGTGTCTAAATGGCTTGTCGGTTCATCAAGAAGCAATACGTTTGCTTTACTGGCCGAAACTTTAGCCAATTGAAGCATATTTTTTTCTCCACCAGATAAAGATTCTATCTTTTGATTAACGATTTCTCCTTCAAAGCCATAGTTTGAAATATACGATCTTATCTCATCATAAGTTTTAAACCCAGCATCGATGAATTCTTCTAGTATTGTATTAGAATCCTTTAGTATTTCGCCTTGAAGCTGAGATAAATAAGCCACTTTAACATCAGCATTTATTTCAATTGAATCATGATTATTTTTAAAGATTTCTCGGAGCAAAGTCGTTTTCCCGGTACCGTTTGAACCAATAATGGCTACTTTATCAGTAGATTTTATCTCAAAGTTAACATTGTCTAAAAGCAACTCATCAAAGGCAACACTATAATTATTGACATTCACAACAATCGTGTCTTCAATTTCATTATCAATACCAAAACTAATATTCGGTTGCTTAATATCAACAAATGGCGCTTTAATTCTACGCGCTTCCAATCTTTCTTGAAACTTAACTCTAGCTTTTAACGCTCTACCTCTAGATGCTTCTGCATTATAAGTTGCGATAGCTCTAAGATTATTGATTATGTTCTCGTTTCTCTCAATTTCTTCATCTTCAGCGATTGTGAGTTCTTGTAACTCAATTTTAGTCTGAAGTAATGAGAAGTTATAATCAATATATCGCCCATCAAACTCTTGGATCTCCGTATTTTCAAGGTGTATAATTTTGTTGAAACAATGATTCAATAGATATCGGTTGTGCGTAACAACTAGCAGCATTCCCTTGTTGGAATTAATAAGATTTTTAAGCGCATTTAGGTTTTCAAAGTCTAAAAATACATCTGGTTCGTCCATAATCATTAAGTCTGGACTACTAAGCATTTCCTTCATCACTTGAATAAGTTTGAATTCCCCACCACTCAGGTCGGATACCCTAAGATCTTTTAGCTTCATGAGGTTTGCTAGATTTAGTTTCTTATTAATGTTGCTTTCAAAATCATCCCCACCCATTGAATCAAATGCGTCTAAAGCTAATTGATACTTTTCTAGTAACGAATCAATATCCGATGATGTTTCCATTTCAGTACAAATAGATGTTATTTCATTTTGTATCTTAATAAATTCTTCTCCTATATATTCAAAAACGGTTGTTTCTTTAGTTTTGTCTACTTGTGAGAACTGACTTACATACCCAATTCTGCAAGTTGGGTCTATCTCTAACTTGCCATCGAACAAATATCTTTCCGGATCCATCAGTATATCTATCAGTGTACTTTTCCCACTGCCACTTGTTCCTATAAAAGCGCAATGTTGTGCCTCTTCAAACGTAAATGAAATGTTTTTATATAGTTCTTTTTGCGGAAATGAGAAGGATAAGTTATCAACTTTTATCATAGTGTTACCTTTCTTTATAACTAAAATGGTGACTATTATTAGAGGTATTGCAGAACATAGATTTTGAGTTTACCGTTGTTAGAGTAACACTGTTTACCACCAAGTTCAATCCATTTGTAGCCCATCCCTTGGGGGTCAAAGTTCCATGCTACCTCCTCAACTGTCCTCATAAAAGCGCCGGAATGAACTCGACTTAGATCTCTGCCGGTTGTAAATGTACCTTATTCATCTTATCTCGCTCCTTGATCAAATAACGATAAGGCGAGAATACCTCCTGACGAATAGCCAACGGAATAGGTCGGGGAGCTTTTTCGTAGGCTGCAGGGGTGAGCTGAAAAGCCTTGTTGAATGCTCGTGTAAACGTCTCTCGTGATAAGAATCCATACTTTACGGCAACATCCAGAACCCGCTGATCTGTGTCGCGGAGCTCGAAGGCGGCACGGCTGATCCTTCGAGTCCAGATGTAATCCCGCAATGTCATCCCGGTTAATTGATTGAACTGTCTGTAACAATAATAGGGTGAATAGCCCATATGTTCCATTTCATTCCATTTGTACACAGAAGTCCTCCCTCCTTTCCTTTTGATCATATCACCGGCGATTTTTGCATACTTGATTCGAGTTGTACAATAAAAACTTGCCGTTATTTATGATACGGTTCTCCGTATCATAAATAGGGCGAAGTCTTCCGTTTCTACAGGATGACTTCGCCAAAAAATATAAGAGACTGTGTTTTTATTATTGAACATATTTGAGAAACATAGAGCTAGAAATTTCTATCTGAGGCGGAATTAGCTCATCTGGTAAATTGGGTATGTCCTTCCACTTTTCAATTTGATTCTTCAACTCCTCATATTCATACCCACCTAACCCGATTGGGGTTTTCAGCAGTTCAAGTAACTTATTAAACGCACTTGTAATTATTGTATCAGTATCCCTATCAATAAACTCTTGTATTCTTAAGATCCAATTTATCAATTTATTATTTTCATTTAGAATCAATATTTTGCCTTGCCGATTATCAAATAATCTGAATCCAGCAATTTTATCATCTAAGTATGAAGTAACAATAAATCTATCACTATAGTATCGAGATCGAGAACCTATTACTTCAATTATTTTCCTTTTACCCTTTTTCCAGTAAGTTTTAACATACCGTTCATTTATTAATTTTTCTGCTTTGTATGGATATCTGTCTTTGAGAACTTTGATTGATCTTGAAAGCACATTAAAATCATCCTCCAACAATGTTGCTAGATTAGTGTATTGTGCGAGGTCATTAATCTCATCAGTTTCTGTGCGAGATTTAATATATTTGCGAGAAATATCAGTGATAATTACGAACTCCTCCAGACTCTCAAACTCATTAAGTGAAATAACCTCTGCAGTTCCATTAATATACACTCTAATTAGTGGATAATCTATAAAATGTGCAACTAGTTGAGGAGCATGTTCTAATATTGAATGAATATAGTACCAGCCATCAGGTGTATTATTCACCGAGCTATTTTTCAAATGGTCCTCTACTATTTCAACAAATCTTTCAAATAGAACTGGATCATCTAAATAATCCCCTCTCTGTTCCATATGTTGTCTTGAGAGATTTTGTCTATGACTATTTCCTCGATAGTCAATGCGAAATCGAAATGGCCCCGAAGGGTACCCGCTTTCAGCAAACGCAATTCCATGAAGACATGTTAAATTACCGGGTATCTCAGGTAATTCCGCAAGAGGGTGACTTTTGGTGTAGGTATAATTTGCCCATCCCCACTGATCCCATCTATCAATATTATTCTTAATAACACTGAACACATAAATCTCACCGAAAACTCCATCACTTTTAATAGGATAAGCTGAAGTAGCAAATTCAACGTCTTCCAAGAGAGTACCGGAATTATTAATTAACTCCCTCCGGTCTTCGGCCTGAATTAGTGTCTCTTTTCCATATTGGTTAATATAAATAGGAAATTCGACCTTCTTGCACCAACCGGATACTAAACTTATTAATTCATCTTCACCAAATTCTGTATCTAATAATATTTCGATTTTCGTACCACTTATTCTTCTGTCACTTCGTTCTGTAAGAAGATAATTTTTCGGACCGCTAAGCGTTAATCGTACCGCTCCTTCACCTTGTTTGGAGTGAACTTTATATGTCTCGACTGTAACATTCTCACTTACAGCAAACACAGACAAAAAGCCGACTCCAAATTGACTAATTGGTTTGAAACTATAGTTTCTTTGAAAGTCCTCTGAAGAATAATACGATCTGCCGATCTGTAAAAAATACCTCTTTATAATTTCTGAATCCATGCCTATTCCGCTATCTTCAACAATTAAAAGCTGTTTTGAATACTCTTCACCGGAAAGGGGATTCAAAACTTTTAATGATTCTAACCTTATATTTATTGGATATTTATTTCTTATCAATTCATCTATATCATTAGGATAACTAGGAAGTGATTTTCCTTCGTATTTTAAGTCTTCATAAATCTTGCATCTTGTTGCATCAAATGCATTTTGAAGTATCTCTCTAAGAAATTCTTTTTCATTTTTATAAACATCTAGTATTAATCTCTGAAATACTGCGTCGTGATCAAGTTCAAATTTCCATTCTGAAGGAATATACATTGCAGAATCACTAGGTTCAATTTTTATAGTTGAGTTATTTTTCCCTATGGTCACCACAGGTGCAATCCAGCTTGAATGTCTGCTGACTTTAGACATTAATATTGACGCATTATTAATTTCCTCCACAAGCCACTGGCACCAGTCTTGAAGAAACCTATGTTCATCTTGAGTATTACATTTTGCAACTAATTCAATCCTGTCATATGCAGTTAATCTATGATAGATTCTTTGATATTGTGTCCAGTGTGCTAAACTATCCGCCGGCAAAGGACATGCAGCATTCAATAAAAGTGGACATGCTCTATCATATGTCATATCCAACAAATCACCGATTCTAAGCAATATCGCCAGGAATCTTACATTCACCTCTTCTCCTCTTATATCCCGTCTATCAGGGTAAATATCACTATTTTCTAATTCAAAATGCTTTAATCCATGAGCTACACACACATCAGCAATTGTTTTAAATAGAGCAGGATCATCAAACGAGAACTTTCCTAATAGATTATGATTTTGAACTAGTATATCCACAGCTCTAGTATGGTGGTTCTTGCGAATATACTCGGCAATTAAAAATCTTGTTTGTAAATCTGCTATAAAATCTTTAACGCTCGGCTCAAGGGTAGTGCTCGTTCTAGTTGCTTCTATTTCATCCCATCTCTTTTTTCCACTACCATTCACAAATAATCCCCATTGTTCGGATTGAATGATTTTCAACTTTTCTTTATCAGAAACAACCATTCCTGAATCGTGTAAATATGCTGATGCTATAAGAATAAATACCTCAACACTTGAGAGTCGTAATACCGGCTGTTCAAATTCATTATCTCTAAAAAGCAGTTTAGACATCTGTAAAACGATTTCTTCACTGTGTTCTACTGTATGTCTAGTATAATGAGGAAAAGTTTGAGGTATATATGATAACCAATTCGCTACAGATTCCTTTAGTTCAAGAATTTTCCCATAATATAATGGGCTTTTAAATTTAAGATATTGTACTAAAGCAATGTCGGATATTTGCATTAATCAACACTCCCTCAGATTAAGATAAATTTATATATATTTTAACTCTTAAGGATTTAATTATCCACAGAACCGAGTGAAGAGTAGTATTTTATAACAAATTGAAAATAAATCCTCTTTCACCCTACTTGTGGTACGGTTCACCCCGATTAATCTTCACCGCTCGGTAAATCTGCTCTACCAGCACCAATCGCATCAGTTGATGAGGCAAAGTCATCCTTCCGAAGCTTAGCTTCTGCTGGGCACGACGGAGGACTTCGTCAGAAAGGCCGTGGCTGCCGCCAATGACGAAGACAACATGGCTTGTACCGTAGGTGCCGAGCTTATCCAATTCCTCCGCAAGTTCTTCCGAGCTCCAGAGCTTGCCGTCGATGGCGAGTACAATAACATGTGCCTCACTCTTCACATGGGCAAGGATGCGCTCTCCCTCTCGCTCCTTGACCTGTCGAACCTCCGCTTCGCTCAGTGTGTCAGGAGCCTTTTCATCGGCTACTTCGATCATTTGAAACTTGATGTATGGTCCCAGCCGTTTAGCGTATTCCTGAATGCCCATAACCAAATACTTCTCTTTTAACTTCCCCACACCTATAAGCTGAATAAACAAATTCCATACCCCTATCTATGTCGAATGATAATGTAAAATCGTATTTAAAATCCCTAACTGAAAAAGATGGCTTTAACATAGTTATTTTAGCATCTGAAACGTCTCTTACCTATCTATTTCCTCTCCGTTACGAGCCTATTCGCTGTTCAAATCATAGCGGATCATTCATTTACGCTCTTCACAATGAACTACCTATCCGTTTCGTATTCATTAAGACACTGCATTAGCATCTTTCGATATCCGCTAATTTGTTCAGCTGTCGCCCACTCGCGCAGTGATTCGAACAATGCTGTACATTTCTTGAAATTACGATCGTTACCTGACTGATCGGCTATATGTATCGCCTGCACAGTAAGCCCCACCGCTTCCTGTAATCTGCCGTACTTCCGATAGTACAAAGCCAAATGATAGCAGTAGCTATAATAGTAAGATATGTTCTCCGCGTCTTCATAACTCCCGAATTCATCAATCTGCTCTGCAAACGTATGTAAAATATCCCCTACATCCAAATGATACATAAGCGCTGCCTGTAATATGGTATTCAGCCCCGGTAATATTTCCTCTAGATTATCCTGCAAAAAGGCTACGTATTCCTCGAGCAGCTCTATATTTCCAGACAAAATATCTACTGCATATAAATTAGTTTTGGCTAAAAACCTGAACTCCTCGACAACCTGAATGTCTTCTTCCTTTAAATCCTCCATCCACCCCAGCTCAGCATACTTATAGATACACTCCCTTGCCTGCTCATATGCTCCCTGGTTCTGGTGAGCCATTCCACACATCAGGTGACTGAGCCCAAAATAATATACCAACGGACGTTCTAAATTGACATGCGGAATGGGTAATTTCATCGCTTTATGATACTGCCGTTCTTCATAGATACGCTGTACACATTGGTACAAAATATCCGCTGTCTCCATGACCTTTTTCCAATTCTCAAAAGCCACAGCCATCCCCAACATTTCAACAACGATGTCAGGTTTGAGTGATTTTAGGATAGAAGTTCTCAAGAAAAGTCCCTCCTTATATTTCCATTTACAACCAATTGTATAGAAAATGAGAATGAAGGTCAATATAAAAAAGTACTTAAAAGTACTATTTTTAATGATTTTATTTTGTATAAGATGGTCTGTAACGATATTCTATCCTCTTCTAACCTTAAGTGGAGGTGATTACATGAGTTTGCCAGAAAGCGTCGGAAATCGGATACGAGAACTAAGAAAAGCTAAAGGATGGACACAGGAACAATTGGCAGAAGCAGCAGGACTTCATTACAGTTATATTGGCGGAGTAGAACGTGGAGATCGAAATATTTCATTGGAGACGTTGGAAAAAATAGTTTTAGCGTTAAAGGTTCCACCCTTTGAACTTTTCCAATTCGATGAAACTTCGGATCGAAAACAAATCATAAATGAACTTATGTTACTCATAAATTCAAGAGAAACAACAGAGCTCGAAATTCTTACTACTATAACTAAAAATATTGTTGGTTTAGTTGAGTTACAACAAAGAAATTAATTGAAAAATTCTCTTCTACCTGACTTTTACACTTCATCTTCCATAAGCTTGTTATGAGGTGGTTATATGACAGAATTACGCAAGCAAATGGGTACAAGAATCCGAGCTATTCGAAATGCAAAGGGACTTACACAGCAAAAGCTAGCTGAAATCGCAGGCTTGGACTATAGATATATTGGTGCATTAGAAAGAGGCGAAAGAAACTTTTCCATTGATACCTTGGAGAAAGTGTTAACTGCCTTAAACGTGTCTATCAGTGAATTAATGTTTTCCAAAGAACATATGACTAAAGACGAAACTATTCGGCAAGAGGCGATAGATGAGTTTGTTGCGTTGACCAGCAGATTGAATGAAGGAGCAAATCGGGATTCTCAGACGAGTTAATAAAGAGGTTTCGCGCGCGTTTGAGTAAGGCCATACCATCCCTGAAAAGCTTGATTACAACCAAAAAAGAGCACCGCACAGGTGCCCTCCAAACCTTTTTATAAAAAACACTCAAGCATACAACATAAAAAAGCTCACTTCATGTCCCAGTTGCTTCAAATAATTATATATTTGCGAACGGTGATGGAACACGTGTGTCATGGTCTCAATCTGCCATTGAACCTGCACATGTCCATGCTCCATATAAAAGGCTTTGGTCGAACGATTCAGATAATCCTCTTCGCTAAGCGAAAGAATGTAAGCTTTATACGCCTCGAAATTCTCTCTGAAACTTGCAGCCAAGCGTTCGGGATCGTCTACCTCAGATAGGCTGTTTTCAATATTCCCTACTTCTTCCTCGGACTTCTCCTGATGCATAATCGCAAGATCCGAAGCAGGAATGAGTACAAAATGATGCACTAGCTCCAAAAGTGAGCGGAAATTGTCCTGTGGACGAAAGCTCCAATCCTCTGGACGTATTTTACGGATCAGGGCTTCTCCTGTTCGTACTCCAGTCTCCAGCTCATCCAGCAGATGTTCCCGAATTTGCAGCGTTCCACTCATGTTCTCATCTCTCCTTTGTCATTCTTTTTCATGTTTTGAGTATAACGGAAGCCTCAGGACGTGTATTGTAGAAATCGGACAACCTGCGAAAATCCTTTGCGGCAGTAAGCGGAGAATCTCCATAGAACCTGCGAAAATCACGAATCAGGTGGGCCTGATCGAAAAAGCTGTACTTCAACGCAAGCTCCGTCCAATCCAGAGGGTCACCGCTTTGAATACTACGCAGAACGCTCTGGAAGCGGACGACCTCACTGAACTTTTTGGGACTGATCCCGATCCATTGCCCGAACTTGCGGTTGATCTGTCTTTCACTGATCGCTTCGCGCTCTGCTAGCTCTTTAACACTCATACTCCCACTACTTACAAAAATACGATGCAGCAAATTTTTCATCAGATCACAATCGTTCGTCCCTTGGCGCAGCAAAAGCTGGTTTAGATACTCATCCATGATGCGCACCCGTTCATTAAAATCCTGTGCCTCCAGAATACGCTCACCTATGACCGCGATGCTTTCGGGCCAGATATCTTCCAAGCGGAAGTGTCCACCTGTAAACAGATGAGTTGGCATGCCGTGAAAATAATGTGCTCCGCCCGGAAAAAATCGCACAGCAAAAATGCGTGTCTCGGTACCTGCTTGTCTGGCAGACACGAACGGATGTGTAAACGTCCCGCAGTACGAGATATCCTGACGCTTACTCACCGGGTCATATTCAAATAGAATATCCGTACAGCCGTCAGGTAATACCCGCTCCATGGTTTCTTCCTGCGGCAAGCTTAACAAAGCGGTGTCTTCGCACGAAGCTGTTAGATTCTCTTCTACCACCCTATTGGCAGAACCAGACTCCCAATAGCAAGCGACATAAGCTCTCAGCGCAGCAGACGGCTTTTGTTCGATATAATACGTGGAGAGATCACATCCATTGACCTGAATCGGACGAAACAGTGAATGCAGCAAAGGGTCCATCCATCATTCACTCCTGTCTCAGCACGTGTTGGAAATTAGTAAAGCTCTATGTATGAGGATTTTGCAAAATCCTTGTATACAAAAAGGACGTTTCTGCCCGAAACGCCCGTGCTTGTTTTTTAGACGACTAAAAATTCCGCTTTCTGCTCACATTCCTTGCACTTCACTGGAGGGTCCCAATCCGAAAATTTCGTTTCCTTGAGATCGACGACATCCGGTGCATCCTCGTATTCATCGACGAACATATCAATTGCCAGTTCCACATGCTCTTTACATACCACGTACATCCCAGTTGCATCCCTTTCCGTATGAAGCTCTTCCAGTTGTTTGGTGTCTGTTACAAACGCCTTCTTTTGTTCTACCACACTTGACGCGGAAAGAAAAGGGCTTGATTCCTATCCCTGACGCTTGGTTTTAAAAATGAGAAAATGACTGACGTTCAGGTCCTCGTGGTAATCGGGATATCGTTCCAGCATCTCTGCCGACGGCTTCGGTTCGATCATGGCTTCCAGTAGCAGACCCGCTCCAGTAATAGCCTGTACGTAGCTGCCCAGCGTGCGGTGGAAGTACAGAAGCTTTTCCTCCTGATCATAAGGCATATCTTGCTCCAATACGCCTTCACTGAAATAACGGTTTACTTTCCAGTACAGCTTTTTCCCTGCCTCATCCTTTACCCATCCACTCTCTGGTGTCTGAAAGCACGGATGCAATATAGAGAAAATAAAGCTGCCCCCTGGCACCAGCAGCCGCCGCATTTCCGCAATCGCCTGCTCATAATCCTCCAGGTCCTGTATGACCATGTTTGAAACGATTAGATCAAAGCTCTGATCCCCGAACATCTCCAGCTTCTCCAGATTACCGTGATGATACGTAATCCCCAAATCTGACGGTGTCCGCTTTCTTGCAAGCTCCAGCATTTCCGGCGAATAATCGACACCTTCCACCAGCGCACCCGCCCTGACCATTTTACGGCTCAGATAACCTTCACCACACCCGGCATCCAGCACTTTTTTACCCGCGAGGGTGCCCATGCATTCTTGTAATGCAGGATTCAACAGCACTTCGCGAGAGCGATCCCCTTCTTCAGTGTATCTGGCGGTAAAATTCTCAGCATGCATATTCCAGCGCCGAATGGCCTCTTCCGTGTCCCACTTGTTCATATTCATCTCCTTCTTCCTCCTGTATTTACTATTCAATGCTGCTCTGATTTCTGCGTAGGGCCATAGATTTTACACTCATTCTTACATTTTGGCAACAATAACGTTTACAATCATAAAATAACTAATTATCACATGATTTTCCCACTAATTATATAGGTATTCTATAATGGAATAGTATGGTAGTATCTCAATGGAAAGCGCTTTCAAAAATAACTTTGTAAAGGGGCCTGCCTGTATGTTCAAACGAAGACCCGTTTCATTGCTGTCGTTGACGCTTGCCATTACCCTCTTATTATCCACGTTCGCGTCCGTTGCCGCCGCTGCCGAATCTGACGGACAAGCATCGCAAACTGCCGCCACAAGCAGTATGCAATCATATGTCGAAGCCATGCAGCCCGGATGGAATTTAGGAAATTCTCTGGATGCTGTCGGGGCAGATGAGACTGCCTGGGGCAATCCACGCATTACTCAGGCACTGATCAAGCAAATTGCTGCCCAAGGATACAAAAGCATTCGTATTCCCGTCACCTGGGATAAACACATAGGAGCAGCACCGAATTATACCGTTGACGCTGCCTACATGAACCGTGTAGAAGAAGTCGTCCGCTGGGCACTGGATGCCAATCTGTACGTCATGCTCAATGTCCATCATGATTCGTGGTTATGGGTAAGCAGTATGGAGCCCAAGCATGATGAAGTGCTGGCTCGTTATAATTCACTTTGGACACAAATTGCCAATCGCTTTAAAGATCAGCCGAACAAGCTGATGTTCGAGAGTATTAACGAACCCCGTTTCTCCGAAGGAGGAACGACGGATGAAGCGAAAATGAACCAGATGCTCCAAGAACTGAATGTTTCCTTCCACAAAATCGTCCGCGCCTCTGGCGGTAATAATGCAACCCGCCCACTTGTTCTGCCCGGCCTGGATACTTCACCTGCCCAGAACAAAATCAACGAACTGTACAACACGATAACCAAGCTGAACGATCCCAACCTGATTGCGACCATTCACTATTATGGCTATTGGCCTTTTAGTGTGAATATTGCCGGATATACTACATTTGAGAAAGATACCAAAAACGATATTATTCAAACCTTTGATAATGCCTATAACACCTTTGTAGCCAAGGGCATTCCGGTCATCGTCGGTGAATTCGGCCTACTCGGCTTCGATAAAAATACAGGCGTTATTGAACAAGGTGAAAAGCTGAAATTCTTTGAATACCTGACTTATTATATGAAAGAGAAAAAAGTAACAGGCATCCTCTGGGATAACGGCCAGCATTTTAACCGCACAACGTTCAAGTGGTCCGATCCTGAACTCTTTAATGTCATGAAATCCAGCTTGAAAGGACGCTCCTCCAATGCAGCCAGTGACCTTATTCACCTGAAGAAAGGCACTTCCGTTCAGGATGCCACGGTCACTTTAAACCTGAACGGCAATCAGTTGAGCATACTCAGCGCCAACAACAAGCAACTGAAACAGGGCACCGACTACACACTGAGCGGAGACACATTAACCTTGAAGGCCAGCTTGCTTACCAGCCTAACCACTTCCGGTAAATATGGTGAGAATGCAGTAATTAACGCCAAGTTTAATAAGGGGGCAGACTGGAATTTTAAAGTAGTCGTGTATGATACACCAAAATTAAGCGCTACCGAGGGTACTACGCAAACCTTTACCATTCCAACGGACTTCCGTGGCAGCCAGCTTGCCACAATGGAAGCTGTTTATACCAATGGCGGCAATGCCGGACCGCAGGACTGGACACCGTATAAGGAATTTGGCAACACCTTTGCCCCTGCCTATGATGCGAATGGCATCAAGCTGCTGCCTGAATTTTTTAACAGTGTGAAGGATGGTGAAGTCACGCTGAAGTTCCATTTCTGGAGCGGCGATGTGGTGACCTACAAGATTACCAAGAGCGGAACCCGTGTGACAGGAACGGCATCCTAGCCTAAAATACAACCGACAAACTGAAAAGGCGTTCCCGGAAAATGATCCGGAGAACGCCTTTTTTTATAGTTATGCCTAACCATTAAACCTTAGCCTTCCGGCTTATCCGTTAATTTCAACGTCACGGATTCTTCCTTGCCTGCCCGATAAAAGGTAACCTTCAGCTCGTCGCCAATTTTCTTGTTATCGTACAAGTAGCGTCGCAAATCAAGCGTCGAGTTGATCGGTTCACTATCGAACGCGGTAATGACATCGTTCAGCTTCAAGCCTGCCTCCTCGGCAGGGCCGTGCGCCTCCAGAACAACTGCCCCGTCCTTTACGGTGTCAGGCAGCTTGAGTTCCTTGCGCTGTGTTTCATCCAGCGGAGCATACTCATTATTAAGGTCGACCGTGTATACTCCCAGATAAGGGCGGGTAATCTTGCCATCCTCAACCAGTTCATTCACCGTCTTCATGACCTCATTGGCCGGAATCGCGAAGCCGAGTCCTTCAACACCGGTATCGGCAATTTTCATCGTATTGATGCCTATCACACGTCCGTCCAGATCGACCAGCGCACCGCCGCTGTTTCCTTCATTAATTGCTGCATCGGTCTGGATGACATGCTGTTCCCAGTCATATACGCCATCCTGATTAATGGAAATGGGAATGATCCGATTCGTATAGCTCACAATACCAGATGTGAGCGTATCGCCCAAACCAAGCGGATTGCCAATGGCAATCACAGTCTCGCCCAGACGAAGCTTACTGGAATCACCGATATCCGCTATTGTGCTAATGCCCTTATCGTCTACCGCCAGCACTGCGATATCGCTAATGCGATCCTTGCCGATCAGCTTCGCCTCTTTTTTGATACCATCCACAGTTACAATCTCCAGATCATCCGAGCCTTCGATCACATGGTTGTTAGTCATAATGAAGGCTTTGCCGGAAGCTATCCGGAAAATAACACCTGATCCAAGCGCCGACGGCTCCGTGCTATGACCGTCTTCCCCTTTCAGGTTCACGATGCTGACGACGGCCGGACGTACCTTGGCTGCCGCCTGCACAATTCGGTCATACGGATCACCCGCCGCTTGGCGCATGGGATAATGACTTGCTCCGGTTACCGCTGTCGTGGAGGGCAGACCTGTAATAAAGCTGAACAGCAGCACCGCAACCACCGCACTAACTGCACCGCTAATGACAGCGGCCTGCACCGGACTCACGCTCCGGTTCCTGTGCGACCAACGTTCCTGTCCTCCACGACGTGCCTTGAATGCCTTTTTTTTGGCCGCACGCGTGGATACCCTCGTTGAATAAAAATCGTCATCAAACAAGCCCATGTTCATCCTCTCCCCTTCGTTGTCATGCACCGACACTCACTAAAAAATTAGGGCTATTCGGGCTTGCGCCAACCTATGCTACAGAGACTCGCTCCGTTTGAACGCCAAAATGGATTGAATATCCCCCATGACCGAAACAACAGCTCATTTCAGCCTACTTATTAATCACCACAAATGGGGCCTCCCTAAGCATCCTGATCTCATTAACCAGCATACACGCCGCAATCCACTCCGAATAGAGGAAAAAGGAGGAATGATTTCCAAATCAATTGACTACAATAGTAACAAGTCTTCTATTCTATTACAAAATGATCGTCTCATAGAGACGTTCTGGCCTGTTCCCGTTCGCTTGTAACAGCTTATGCTTCTGATACGAGCTTTCTTTCAGAAAGCTTTCAGTTGTTAGCTTTATTGTATCACAGCACCCGGCAAAACCAAGCCGATCACACGCCATTTTTCAAATATTTTAACAGGAGGAATGTATGATGAATCAACATCGCTCAGCTATGGATGAAGTTCGTATGGCTGCCAAGCTTGCGGATCTGAAAGACGAGCATTACCGCAACACTCTGGCGTTAAGTACACTCATTGAGTTACTGGTGGACAAAGGCATTGTAACCCGCGAAGAGGTAGAACGCAAAGCCGCCGAGCTAGACAGCTTTATGACTCACTTACCTTATCCCACGGTGTAGGACGGTCATAATACGTATCGCACAATCGGAACTCACTGTCCTTGTAAAAGCAGCCACGGTCCTCCATCGCCCCGCGCACGGTCAGCTTTGCCAGCTCCATCATATTGTGGTCGCGGCTCAAATGTGCCAAATACGTTCGCTTCGTCCGTCCCGTCAGCAGCTCGCTAAGAATCGCGCCCGCCATCTCATTGGATAAGTGACCGATATCACTGAGAATACGGCGTTTGATGTTCCAAGGATAACGCCCCATACGCAGCATTTCCACATCATGATTAGACTCCAGTACCAATACATCTGCGTCGGAAATCGCCAGCTTCACCTTGTCGCTGACATAGCCCAGATCGGTGGCTACACTGAGCTTCTCTGCCCCATCGTAAAAGCTATAGCCTACCGGCTCAGCCGCATCATGAGATATACCAAAAGACTCTACACGCAACGATTCAAATTCGCGTGTTGCGCCTGTCTCCAATATCCTGCGGTTATCGTCCGCAATCTGCCCAACAGCATTGCTGATGGCAAACCACGTCTTCTCATTCGCATACACAGGTAAATTATATTTACGCGCCATGGCGCCTAGTCCTTTAACATGATCGGAATGCTCATGTGTGACCAAAATACCATCCAACTCTTCTCCGCTCAGATCGCGTTCCTTCAGCAATTCATCAATACGCTTCGCGCTGAGACCTGCGTCGATGAGTAATGTCGTGTCTTCGTTCCGGACAACGGTGGCGTTGCCGGTCGAACCGCTCGACAGCACGGTAAATGAAATCCCCATATCTGTTCAAGACCCTTCTGTTTGTTCTGTCTTTGGACTTATGACATCTCCGTTCATCTGCACGTAATACACGCCTTGCCCGTTATCCAGCATAAACCGCCATACAGGTGCAGCCACCTGGCTATCCGAGTTAAAGGTTTGTCCGTAATAACCCAGCCGGATATCCTTCACAATCGCATCACGCGGCAAATAACTGTCAATCAACCTTGCCAGCGCCTTGGATGCGGGCAGCATTTTCTTCGCTTCATCCGAGGGCTGGAGATCAACCTGAATTTTGCGATATCCGATAATTTTCTGGTTACTGTAAAACAGGGCCATCTTCACATTAAATAAAGGCCACTTTCCCTGTACCAATGGGTGTAGCACAAAAGCATCTGCCTGTCCGGATGTAAGCTCCTCCTGAACATCCAGCGGATCATACTGGTAGTTGTCGATGTCCCTGATTTGCGGCTGCAATGCCTCAACCAGCGCATCGTGGGTGAATACCAGCTTGCTGTCTACCGGCTCCGGTAACTTCACACGCTCATCCTTTTCCCCGCCATGGACATACGTGTAAGACAGCTTCGGCAACTGGGGGGTATCCCCGGGAATCGGAGCCAACACCTGAATGCTCTTCTCTTCCATTAAACGCTGCGTATTTTCATCCAGCGAAGTAAAATCCAGATTCGGCCCTGCCGTTTCCTGCGCATCACTCCACAACTGGCGCCCCAGTACTACATTGAGCAGCAAAAACGTGCAGATCAGTACGTTTTTGGCGCGGCTCCAATCCATTCCCGTTCCCCCTTTCTGTCATAACCCTGGCCATGCTTTATCCCTTTGCTGGTGCTATGCTGTGTGAGCAGCACCAAATCTGAATCAGTCACTTCTTTACCGCCTGAGATTGCTGCGTTTGCGGTGTACTCGACGTTGTCGCCGTCACTGCAACAGCGTGAATCTCTGCCACAGAACCGTCGCCCAACGTAACACGCCACTCGGGAACGAGCTTTAACCCATCATTGATCAGCTCCGGCTGATATACAGGGGTCAGATCTCTAATCGTTTTCCCTTTAGCTACAGTTTCGAGCTGCTTCTTCAAAGTTTCGCCACCCGGAAGCATAACCTTCTTCGAGGATGGCTCGCCGCCCTTGAGATACAACAGCGAACGATCATAGACGGATGCCGTTTCCTGCTGGATTTCCAACAAAATCGTGCCAAACCGGAAGGATGGCGTATCCAGCACCGGATAAGATCCGTAATACTGCTGGAACAGCACATTGGTACGGTTCTCGTCGCTGCTTCTCATTTTCAACTGATACGAAGCATCCCAACCGCCATGCTGATTCACAAAATCAACTGCCGACAGCACATCCCTCACCGAACTGCTTCCGCCCGCCCCCGGTGCACTCGGATCGGTATAGCTCATCCAACGCTGCTCCTGCTTAATTTGCAGACTGCGCTTGCTGTCCGTATAAATTTGGGAACCGTCCTTCTCCTGAATATTTCGCGTAATCCCTGGATCGAAAAACAAATTCCGCTGCATCTGCTCTGTCGTGAATAGCCCGGCATATACCACGGGCTGCACCGTCTCCAGGTTATCTGCCGGAATGTAATACTGATTATCCACCAGCTCGTACAACGGGGCATTTTTACCGAAATTCACATGCTGCCGGATATCCTCCATCGTCATATCAAACTGATTCGCCTCATACACCACATCGCCTCTGGCACTGAAAAAGAGGGCATGCGGCTTGGCATTTTTCTCATCTATATAGATCCAGATACGATTAATCGTCTCTCCCTGAAACACAGAATCCGGCGTCAGACGCATAACTCGCTCCAGTAATGAAACCGGGACACCCCCCGAAAAGGATAATTCCATGCCCTCATTCTCGCTGCGAATCCGCGCCCAATCTGCCGAATGGATACTCCGACGTTGAAAGCTGTTGAAGCTCCGGCTCTCCAGCCGTGTAAAAATCAAATCATAGAAAGCAACACCCGGATAAAAAACGGTATGCTTGTTTTGCCCTTGATGAATCAGCATTTTATCAGGAAACACGAGCTTTTCAATCTTTTTCTCCTGTCCCATGCTCTCGGTTTTGACATAGTTCGTCTCCGAAGTAAGTACAGAATCACTGCCCGGAAGACGATAAATCAGAAAATAACTCTGTACGAGGCTGGAAGCAACCAGCAAAATAAGCGCCCATGATTTCAAACGTTCCTTCACTGTGCTTCCCTCCCTTCACCCAACATGGGGAGCGTAAAGGTTGTGCAGGTCCCTTGACCATATTCTGACTCCAGAAAAATCTGGCCTCCATGCGCCTTTACAATTTCCCGGGCAATCGACAGCCCTAGTCCCGTACCGCCCATATTGCGCGATCTGGCCTTGTCCACACGGTAAAACCGTTCAAAAATCCGGTCCAAATCCTTTTTGGGAATCCCTATCCCGGTATCCTGTACCGAAATAGACAGCATCCCCTCACTATTGCGGCGAGCTTCAATCCGAATATTTCCGCCCTCCGGTGTATATTTCAAAGCATTGGACATCAGATTGTCCAGCACCTGCTCAATTTGGTCCCGGTCAATCACGACCTTGCCGATCCCCTGCTCCACGAACATTCCAGACCGGATATGCTTTTGCTTCATTTGAAAAGAAAATCGATCCGCGACTTCGTCCAGCATTTCCATCACATCCGCAGGCTGCATCCGCAAGGGCGCTTCATTGGAATCCAGCCGCGACAGATGCAGCAAATCCGTGACTAACCGGATCATACGCTCCGTCTCGTTGCGGATCACGCCTACGAAACGCTCCGCGAGCTGCGGTTCACCCATTGCGCCGTCATCCAGCGCTTCGGCATAGCTGCGGATCGTCGTCAACGGGGTGCGCAGCTCATGCGATACATTCGCTACGAACTCCCGACGTGTCGTCTCCATTTCCTCCTGCTCCGTCACGTCCTGGAGCACCGCAATCGTTCCCGTGATGCCAAATTCACGCCGATGAATCGGCGTGAACGTCACGCGGATAACGATCGGCTCGTCCTGACCCGCTGGCTCCAGCTGCAAGAGCGTGGAAGCCGAAGAACCGCTGTACAGGGCCTCGGTTTCCTCCGGGTCGATACCGAGCAGCACCGCGATATGTCTGCCGGTCATTTCGTTCTCGTTCACGCCCAGCATCGCACTGGCTCGGCGGTTGACCAGAATAACCCGGCCATTGTCATCTGTAGCGACCACTCCGTCGCTCATGTTGGTCAAGATGGAGGAGAGCTTTTCCTTCTCCTCTTCATTTTGTGACAACGCCTCGCGCAAGCGGCCTGTCATATAGTTAAAGGCCACACTGAGCCTGCCGATCTCATCGTCGCCAAACACAGGCATCTGCTGGTCGAATTTGCCCTCGGCAACCTCTGTCGCATGACGCGTCATCACCTTGATCGGGTGTGTAATCGTATGCGCCAGCACCACGCCCAGCACAGCCGTCAACGCCAATGCAATGAGCATACCCGAGAGAAATACATTGTTAATGCGTTTCATCGTATCGTACAACTCCGTCATCGAGGCGGCGATATACACCGCACCGACAATCTTGCCTTGGCTGATGACGGGCTTGGCGACGACCTTCTTGCGGACATTATCCTCGTCCACCATGTACTCCTCATTGTCACGGATACCCTGGAGTGCACGGCTGACCACCGTCTGCGTATTTTTGCGTCCGACATAATCGGCGTGTGAGCCTTGAGAAGTAATCAGCACCTTGCCGCTGGCATCCAATACCTGAATTTCTGCACCGCTAAAATCAAACAGATTATTCACGCGTGCGCGCAGACTTTCCACGCTGTCTTCCTCCATTTTACCGTCACTGCCGTTCAGATCCTGCTCTGCCAGCACGGACAGCATTTCCGCCCGCGCCTGCAAGTCCTGTGTAAAGTTGCTCGTCAAAGAGTTCTTCATGGAGCTGACAAAATAGACCCCGATCAGCTGCATCGCCACTAAAATCAACAGCACATAAATAATGATCAGCTTCGCATGAATCGTGCGAAAGAAAGACAGCCATCTCATGCCCGCAGGCCACCTTTGCCCCCGCTAATAATGTATCCGAGTCCACGGCGCGTCAGGATCGTCTCCGGCTTGCTCGGGTTTTCCTCAATCTTCTCGCGCAGCCGCCGGATCGTCACATCCACCGTCCGCACATCCCCGTAGTATTCGAAGCCCCACACCGCCTGGAGCAAATGCTCCCTTGTCATGACCTTCCCGGCATTTTTAGCCATATAATACAGAAGCTCATACTCCCGGTGCGTCAGATCGAGCGGTGTACCGTTTTTGTATGCTGTATACATATCCGTATCAAAAAAGAGGTCCGCCACGCGCAGCCCCTGCTTCTCTTCCTGCGAACGGCTTTCCGACGTGCCTGCCCCGCCGCGCTGCTGTCTGCGCATCTGTGCCTTCACCCGCGCCAGCAATTCCCGTGTGCTGAACGGCTTCGTCACATAATCATCTGCGCCCAGCTCCAACCCCAGCACCTTGTCGATTTCCCCATCTTTGGCGGTCAGCATAATAATCGGCGTCTGGAGCTGATGCCCGCGCACCTCGCGGCACACATCCATGCCGTCCATCCCCGGCAGCATCAGGTCCAGCAAGATCAGGTCAGGCTGCTGCTTGACTGCGATATCCACCGCGCTGATTCCATCGAAGGCGCAAATCACCTGATAGCCCTCTTTTTCCAAATTAAATTTCAAAATATCAGCGATAGGCTGTTCATCATCCACCACCAGAATCGTTCCCTGCATACAGCGCTCACCTCTTCCTACGGATCATGTTATATATTAACTTTCGTTTGTCAGTGTCCATAAGTTGCTTATTCTATTCTACCATACCCGCACGCCATTCTATTACTTGTCCAGCCCCTTTTTCTTACACAAAAAAAGCCATGCCTGCACCCACTGTTAAGCATGCAGAAAAACATGGCCTTCCCCGTATCCTCATGAATTATCATCCAGCGTTATAAACGATCCTTCTATCTTAAATACGTCATTGGATTGCGTGGCGTATTGTCTTTACGAATTTCAAAATGCAGATGTGTTCCTGTCGAGCGTCCCGTGTTCCCCATAACTCCGATCGACTCGCCTTGCTGAACCACCTGTCCCACATGAACGCCAATGCTGCTCAAATGCCCGTATACCGTCTGGTAGCCATTACCATGGTCGATCATAATGACATTGCCGTAGCCATTCTGCTGACCTGCAAATGTAACTACACCTTCATCCGATGCGTGGATGTCAGGACTGCCGACCAAATCGACACCCTCATGCATACGTCCCCAGCGTGCGCCAAAGCTGCTCGACATCGCTGCGCCGGACACCGGCCAAGCGAACTCTCCCGATCCTTCGCCTACGACCTTTGTTCCTTTCAAAACCACCTCGGAAACAGACGGCTGCAACACCTTTTGACCGAGCCATTCCTCTTGCACGACCTCGCCATTCTCCTTGGTCAGACGGTAATCCATTTCCTTCAAGCCTGCCTGTCCAGGTCTGACGACCTTGGTAACTCCTGCTTTCAGCTCGTCACTTTGGCGAACCTCAATCTCAGGCTCAATGGCAATCTGCTCAACGACCTTCTCTACCGTCCGGACCGTAACCGGAGCCTTTGGAGCGGTAAGCTTCAATTCATCCCCGATTTGCAGATACAGCTCACGCGAGCCGGGGTTGTTCTGCTTAATCTCCCAAGCGGTCATATTAAATTTATTCGCAATCGATGACAAGGAATCGCCTTCCTGTACCGTATACGTTACAGGTGCCTCACGCGCCTCAGTCAGTGCTTTAACCGCTTCTGCCTCTGTCAGCACCTTATTCGGGTCCGCTTTTACAGGCTCATATGCAATTTTCTCACGAATACTGGCAGACTCCAGCCATGCTTTAGGGGCTTTGCTACTGGTACTTGCATGACTGCTGCCCACGGATGTTTTGCGAACCAGTCCCTTGATGCCTGTAGCCGTGGCCTCACCCGCAGGTGTGTATTTCTTCTGCACTTGCTTCAAAGCAGCCTGTGCAGTCGCTTTATCCTTTACAATACCGACCGTCTGGCCGTTGACCTTCACTTCTACTCCTTTGGCATACGCGGTGAGCATGCCGTCCAGCTTCTTCAGTGTTGCTCCGCTGTCGATATCCACTTTATACGCCTTTTCAATGCCTGTCGTTACCGCGCTTGTATTGAGCACCATGTCCACACCGGGATACTTGTCCTTATATTGCTTGCTCTTCGTTGCATACAGTTGATTTAGCTGTTGCTCATTGAGGATGCTTCCGACCTCCACACCCTTTACATACACTTTATAATAAGGAACCGTATTGGCTCCGACATATTGATTGCCAGCAAAAATAAGACTGCCTGCAATCACCACACCGCCTGCGGTCCAGCTCAACCATTTTCTCCGTCCGTTCCACCACATTGCTATTTTTCCTGCTGCTCCAGCAGGCTTGTTTTCAACGCTTGATTCTTCTTTCCTGCTGTCTGGTGAATGCTTCCCCTTAAAAACCTCCATGATTCTCTCCTTTTCAGCATATCTTATCTCTATATAAATGCGTTCGTTATTGGTTTTTCTCGCTATGATTCCAGCCTGTATTTACAAGTATCTATGATATTAGTCGCTATCTAGCATTGCATAGTTGCGTAAAAGGTTTCAAAATTTTAACCTTTTCGCGACACTGTTTACTTTAACATAGCCTTTACAAAGAATTCAACTCCACTCCAATTTCTGCCTGACACGCAAAAAAATCCGCGCCCGGCGCGGATTCCACAGTCCTATTGTGAGCATGAGCATTCCCCATAGTCGAATCGTTACTATTTAAGCATACCCATCAGCTTGTTATACTCTTCTTTCGTTAGATACTTCGTAAGCACCTGCTGAATATCCTGCAGCTCCTGCTCGGTCAGGCCGCCTTCCATCGCGGCAGATATTTTCTGCATTTCCTCAGGCGGCAATTTATTCATCAGAATCGCAAAAATTTCCTGCTTCTGCTCGGCGGGTAAACTGTTCTTCTTTTCCGTCAAATTATCGGGCGTGATGACCAGGTCATGACCTTCAATACTCGTTTCAGGTGTAGCGTTCCGTGACGCACCAGTCGACGAAGAACCGCCCTCCTGCGGGGTTTTCCCATTCGTTGCCCCACTGGTACCCGTGCCTCCTGCGCCGCTCCCACTCTCATCTAAGCCCTGTCCCATGACGGATAAAGCATCATCAGGCGGTGTTACACTTTCCGAACCGCCACCCGTAGCTTTGTTTTTTCCCGTACCTGTACTTTTATCGGTGCCAGAGCTTCCATTCAGCCAACCCAATCCCCATACTGGCTGATGATCCAGTTGAATGTTAAACTGCCGCAGCAGCGATTGAACATAGGCATTCACGACCACACCTGTTACTGCCAGCGTTAAAGCACTGACCAGCACCACTGTTATTCCTTTTTTAAGCAGCCATCCAAGCCACCTCATATCCCGTTACCTCCTTATACGCATCTTGCCATGTGTATCATCATGAAGTGCATATAGATCAGTATTGACGAGATATGACGATTTTTAACCCTTGGAATATGTAAAACTAGCACGGTTGGATAGTAGATGTAATTCTTACATGAATCAGCGCGTACGGCGCACCCAAAAATGGAAAATGTCGCTGCGGACATAATCCAGTGAATACAACACCTGTCTGTTCAGCTCATCGTAATGAAGCTGCTTGAGCAGTAACACCGTGGCCTGCGGATGCTTCAACAGACGCGTCATATGGGCATCGTCATGACTCGGGACGGTAAGCTCCGAATACGCGCCAACGATTCGTACCCCGGCTTTAAGTTCCAGACTTTGAAAAAGCGAACCCGAAAAAGACCCGCCGTCCAAAATCGAACCTGCTAATGTCTCCGGCATCCAATTGATAGAATGTGCTACCGCTTCCCCATCGGCTGTGCGAGTACGCTCCAGAACGATCATGGGCTCATTCTCGGAAAACCTCATTCGTTCGGCAATTTCAGGAGGACAAACCTTCATCCTCTTGATAGATTCCAGCTGCTCGTCTTCCCGCAACCCTGCCGAACGGATCATGTCCCCGATGCTGTACAGGCGGTCCAGCGAGCTTGGAATGCTCGGCAGCGGGCAAGTAGCGAACGTACCACTCCCGTGCTTCACCAACAGCTTGCCTTCCGTTTCCAACTGGCGGACGGCTCCCCGTAGCGTCGCACGCGAGACGCAGAACAATCGGGAAAGTTCAGCTTCCGAAGGCAGCCTCTCGCCCGGCTCAATTTGGTTGACCTCTATATATTCCTCTATAAGCTGCTTAATGTTCTCTTGTTTTGTTGACACCGTCCAAAGCCCAGCCTTTCTATTATAGTGACCTGAGTTCAAGTGATATACATCGGATTTGTAAAGGCAATCATCGTGACGCAATCTTCCATATATCCATATAATTCGGCTCGCACCCAGCCTTTTCCTGTTGGATCTTGTAATGATAGCGTATATTCACCTGATTGAGCAGGGATATAAGTTTCGAAGCATACCCCCTGGCCGCTTGTCAGCAGAAGGCGAAGGTTCTGAGGCTCAAGGTTGTAATGGCCTGCTCTCGTTTCCACATCCAATTGAACCGTCACAGACAGTGAATCCTCCACAGCCAGCTCTACACATTCGCCGATGTGATATCGCTTTTCACTGCCCTTAACCTGTGCCGACATCGTCAGTAACGGTCCCATCGTAACCGACACCGAACCGAGGCGGATCGCCTCGACTGCCCGGTTAACTAAGCTCTCCTGCTCTTCTGCTTCACCATGAACACCCAGATACGTGACAGCCGGAAGCGCATCATCCGGTTTGGATACATGCCAGTCCCGACCACTTACAGCCGTGATGCGATACCCCTGATTCAATAAATCCGTCCACATGGCAAACGCCCGCTGGCTATCCCGCTTAATAGACGGCATAAGCGTTGACCAGACCTCAATATAATCGACCTCATGCCAGTCCTGAATGGTGTATTCCCAAAAGCACCCCGTACAGATCGGACTTCCGATCCTGAATGGATGGGCAAGCCCTGCAATGCCTCCCTGCTCATGCACTTGCCGGATTCCCTCATGAATGTCATCCGGCCCCAGCACTCGCCAGTCAATAAAGCGGTCTACCCCCAGCGTCAGCAAATGTCCGTAAAAGGTCGTCCACTCCATCCCTGAAATGATCGGGACACCGAACTGCTGCTGGACCCGTTCCTGATCCACAAGTGCCGACTGGGTATTGTGATCCGTCATAGCGATGCATTCAAGCCCGAGGTCCGCTGCGCTTTGGGCAAGCTCCTCCAGCGTTTGCTTTCCGTCACTGTGAAGCGTATGGGTGTGAAGCTCAGACGGAATCCATTTAAGCATATATGGCTCCCTCCCCCAATACGTGAATTTGGTAAACAAGCGTCTCGGTCACAACGGCATGCAGACTGACGGTAATCCGCCACATTCCCGCCGGATTATCTCCTGCGAGGAATCCCGGCGAAGCCGCAGACGAACCGAGCCAATGCTCCTGCTGCATCTCGGGACGGTGTGCATTTCCCCGATGGCGGAGAGGGTCATCGACAGACAGCGTCAATAAATTTTGCAGTGGCATATACTTCTTCCACAGATCTGATGAATGTCCCGGTTCGTCGTATCCGTATTTGCTCATGCTTTCCTCAATAATTTCTCGCGCTTGCTCCTGATCCTCCAATAACTTGGGGGTGTAAGAGAAGTGAATGCGGATCGTGTCAGTCGGCTGTGGGATGTGAAAAGAGTACGTAATATGGCTCTGGGTGCAGGTTCTATCGACCGTTCCTTCCACATACAGTAGCCTGCTCATGACTCCCCATCCTGACTTGTCGGGTCATCCACAGTACGGTTCACCATATGATTCACAGTATGATTGCCATCACCCGCTCCGTTTTTGTCTGCTGCCCATAAAATACCCGCTGGATGATGCCGCGTTAGCTCAATCACCCGATCTGTACGAATACCAGGAAACTGCGGCAGGTTTTCCTCGTTTAGCGTAAAAGCATACAGTCCAGCCACTTCCATGCTGTCCGCACCGCCCTCCAGCAATACGGCTCTGATTTCAGCTATATCCTCAAGCACAGCCTCTCCAGATAACTTGACCGTTGTAGAAAAATGCGACTCTGCACCCTCATAAGCAGCCCTGAATTCACCCAGTCGCAGATCATGATAGCACGATGAATACCACTGCTCCGACCCGTGAAGGCGAAGCTCTATATCCACACAGGCATCTTCCTCGCGTCGGTTAAAGCCCGGCTTGGACGCTGGAGACAATTCACTGCTGGAATCCCTTAAGGGGCGTTTTGAAGTCTGGATAAATACATAGCTGCGTTGGTGGGCAAGCATAATGGAAGACGCATTTGACGGCATTTCCAGCTCCTGCTGACGCTCCATCTCCCACCCGGTGACCTGATAGGCAAAAGGAAAACGACTCATGACCGCCTCACGCGGCTCTTCCTCTGGCTTCCACTGGAAAGCAGGCGGCAGCATAAAACGATAGTCCGATGAAATGTCATCCTTAAAGTTTCCATTGGTTGTTGCGGATTGGAGAACAGGATGCCCGCCCAGATCATAGTTGCCATTAAACGCAGTCGTAATATGATGTGCCCCCTGGAAAACAGCACCCAGAACATTGCCCCCGGCATCCAGCTCGACGCGGTACATCCATTCGATATCGGTGGTTCTCCCCCATTTGCTCATGAGCAGCGGTGCGGGCGTTCCTTCATCCTCATGGCTGTACATCATCTGGTATTCAATGACCGTTTTACCCTCATTCTCTTCCACGGAGTAGAACAGAACAAGCGGTGTATCCGTAAAGCGGTTCTCATAGGGATGTGCCAGATTGCGACCGTATAAAAGTGGGGTGTGGCGATAAATCAGCGATCTTGGAGACGAATCGGCCACGCAGCGCATTTCAACCCCGTCAATCCATGCTCTGGATACAAGCGGAGCCGACTCCAGTTCTCGAAATTCGGCATAGACCTCATAATCGCCTTCTTTTAGATACCCCAACAAACGGGTGTACACACCCTGACTGCTGCCATAATACAAAATAACATCCTGATTATAGGCTTCGTTCAGGTAGAGGCGCACGAAGGCGGATTCCCGATCTGTCGCAGCCCAGTCACTGTCCGATCTGGCGAGCAGGTCAAGCTCCGCGAACCCGTCTTCGGGCATGGAAAACGTGAACCGGAATCCGTTCCCCGGACTGAGTTCAACCTCCGCTTTGTGTAAGGCAATCCGATACCCGCAATCCAGCAGGTCCTTTTCCCACACTCGCCCACTAAACCCGGTAATCTGCACCTCTGCTTGGCTGTTCATCCCTGTAACCTCCTTAGTTTATAGCGGCTGTCTAGCTCGCATCCGCATCATTCACCATGGTTCGAATGTAAAAGTATCCCATAAAAGAACACAGTAAAAACATAAACACTGCCATAGCGCTGGCTGTATGCGTCTCCTGATAGCTGGAAAATACCTGCTGCATTGCGACACCCAGCACCTGCGGCGAGTTGGCGCCAATCAGGAACGGAGCTGTGAAGCTGCCCATAATCCCCATAAAGATGAAGGTCACCGCAACCCACATCGTTTTGTAGGAAAGGGGTAAAATAAAGCGCCCAAACAGTTGCAGCGTGCTGGCTCCCGCGTCTCTGGCACTCTCCACAACAGCGTTTGGAATGCTGGCAAGGGCCGAGCTTAGCAGCATGGTGGCGAATGGAATGTTAAACCACAGATTAGCCAGCACCAGACCTTTGTAGTCGTAAATAATCCTCGGAATGGTTTCAATACCCAGCGGCAACAAAAGGCGTGCAGCCCAGCCATGATTGCCGTACATCGTAATGATCGCATAGGTTGCAATTACGCCGGGAACGAACATCGGGACAAAATACAATCGGCCGATCCATTTGACAACAAAACCTTTTCCAAATCGCAGATAAATCGCCAAAGCGTAGCTGATGACCAATGTGAGGGCTGTCGAGACCAGTGTGACATTGATCGTATATATAATGTTTTTTCGCATCGCAGGCTCCGTAAAGAGGCGGATATAGTTCGCCAGGCCGTAGCCCGTTCCATGCTGATCTATCAGGCTTTCCTTTACGGCATAGAGAATCGGAATAATGACGACGACCAGCAAAATGAGAAAAGACGGGATGACCAGGGCAAGCCCCAGCATCCCCCTTTTGGACGATGAACTCATGATTAACCGCCCGCTACTTCACTCTGCCAGCGTTTGTAGATTTCCTGCTGGAGCTCGCCGCTGTTAAAGCTACGGTATCCAGAAGATACACTGTTGAATTTTTCTTGCAATTCACTTGGCATCAGACTCCACTTAATCCCCGGATAGCCATACATTTTGTTGATGACCACCGTTTGCGCTTCTGGCGTCAGCACAAAATTCAGGAATTCTTGTGTTGCTTCTTTTTTGGAGGAAAGCGAAGGAACCATCAGATAAGACGGACCGCCTGTAAAAGCAGGGTCGATCTGTGTCAGCTTCACCGTGTCTGGAAGCAGACCTTTAGCCAGTTGTTCGAGCGCCATATCGGACCAGGCCGGAACCATGTCCACCTCTTCACTTGCCAAAATATCAAGCGTGCCTTGGTTCTTTTTCGGATAGACTCCCTTTTGGTACATCGAAGGACCCAGTTCCTTGAGCAACGAGAAGCCTTGATCCCATTTCTTCATATTTGCCGGATCATCACTGTTCATCGCCTCTGGAGGAAGGAAATTATAGATAACCGTGTTCACAAACGAGCTACCCGATCCACCCGTGGACGGGTCGTTATAAGCAAATTTTCCCGGGTGCTGACGAATCCACGTATACAGCTCATCCGCTGTTTTCGGAGGTGTCGCTACTTTTGCACTGTTGTAGGCGAGAACAACCGAAGAGGCACGGTATGGAATGGCCTGATTGTTTACTTGCTTGAGATACGTTTCATCTACATTCGCCAGGTTCGGAACTTTGGCGGTGTCTACCGTTTCCCACAGTTTTTCGCCTACCCCTTTGGTGATGTCATCCAGACTGCCTTCGTACAGGTCGATATCTGTATCGGTTTGCCCGCTCTTCTTGGCTGCGATCAGACGATCCAGTGTAGATGCGCCCCCGGTTCCCGCTGGCAAATACACCAGTTTGACCTTAACGTGATCATTTTTAGCTTCAAAGTCCTTGATTAACGTTTCCCACAGCTCTTTGACGTTCAAAGAACCGCCAGTGTACAAGGAGATTTCTGTCGTTCCCGTAGCTGCTCCCGCTTTCGTATCCTTGGCTTCCCCTGTAGCTGTAGCGGCATTACCACCGTTTCCACATCCAGCCAACAACGATAAGCTAAGCACCCCAGACAAAATCAGACCCATCTTCTTTTTCCCAAACACGTTGTTGCCTCCTTTAGATAGTTGCACAAGTTCGCAGCATCACCAGATGATGCGTTCATGATGGACATTGATGCGATGTAGAGGTTGATCGTGAATCTTCACTGTGCTGCTGGAAAAGTAACAATTTTACTGAAGCTGAATCTGATTTGCTCTCCACTGCGCAGATCGGCCGCCCGTTCACGTGGCACAAACATTTTCAGATGATCGGTACCGCTATCCAGCGAAACCTCCGCATAATGCCCGAGAATCATCACTTGCCTGATCGTTCCGGCTAGAGAGCCATTTTCTTCCGTCGTCAGAACAATATCCTCTGGCCTTACACCGACCATGGATTCACCGCTGTATTCATGCTCCTGCGCGAACGCAATTCCGCTCACGGACACACTGCGACCTGTACTCACCCCCTTTAATAAATTGATGCGACCAATAAAGCCCGCTACAAAAAGCGACTGTGGCTTGTCATAAATCTCCTGCGGTGACGAGAGCTGCTCAATCCGACCCGCATTCATAACGACGATCCGGTCGGAAATGGATAAGGCCTCCTCCTGATCGTGGGTGACGAACACCATCGTCATCCCCGTCTGGGTCTGGATGTCGCGCAGCTCCTCCCTCATCTCCATGCGCAGCTTGGCATCGAGCGCTGAAAAAGGCTCGTCCAGCAGCAATACATCCGGCTTTAGCAGCAGAGCCCGAGCAAGTGCTACCCGCTGCTGCTGACCGCCCGAGAGCTGCCCCGGCGTTTTACGCTCTGCCGTCTCCAGCCGAACCAGCGCCAGCGCCTCCTTCACCTGGCGGTCAATCTCTGCCTTTTTCACCTTACGAATCTTCAACCCGAAAGCAAGGTTGTCATACACCGTCATATGCGGCCACAAATTATAGCTTTGGAACACCATAGCGGTTGGGCGTTTTTCGGGTGGCAACTTGAGCACACTTTTACCCTGAATCTGAATGTCGCCACTGTCCGGGTCCAGAAAGCCGCCAATGGAGCGAAGCACGGTTGTTTTACCACAGCCGGAAGGACCGAGCAGGGTCACAAGTTCCCCTTTCATCACGTCAAGTGAGATGCCCTTGACTCCGTCTCCCGTCTTAAAGCGCTTGGTTAACTCACGAATGGATAATTGAATGGACATTAGCTTTGGCTCCTTTTTACCAATTGCATTATTTCACCTGGAATCCGCCAGCCAGCACGTCCGCACTTACGAAACGCCTTGCGGCCAGCAGCAAGATCACTGTGGGCAGAGTCAAAATGACGGAGAATACAGCACCCGTAGTACTCGGATAATCCGCAATAATGGAATACATAATGACAGGCATCGTTTTATAGTCTGGTGTCCCGACGAGCAGCGTTCCCTGCGCCTCATCTAATGAAGCGAGAAATGTAAAGATGGAAGCGACCACAATGCCGGGCAGCGCCATGGGGAACGTAATTTTCCAGAAAACCCGTAACGGTCCCGCCCCGGCATCCCGGGCAGATTCCTCTTGAGCACGATGGACGCTGCGGAACGCAGAGGAAGGAATCCAGGTCATGTACATCAGCGTGTTCACCATGTGGATCAATACAATGCCCGTAAAGGTGTTCATCAGCCCGAACTTGTAGAACAACACCGCGATAGACACGTACAGCCCCATTTTTGGAAAAGCATGCGTGAGCAAAAATGAAAACAAAAACCACTTACTCAGCGGAAACGAAATCCGCGCGAAGGCGTAGGCAGCGGGAACACATACGATAATCGAGCACACGGTAACCGTAATGGCGATCAGGAAGGATAGAGATATGGAGCTGAGCACATCATCCTGGGTCAATACAAATTTCCACCATTCCAGTGACAAGCTCTGTGGCAGCGGTGCAGGATACTGCCATTTTCCTGAAACCGCCAGCAGCAACAGGTTAGTCAGAGGCCCCAGGAAAAAAATGACGAAAATAACGAGCACGATGAACTCCACAATTTTGCGTGTGCCAAGTGAGCGAAGATACCAGTTCATAATTCATCCCTCTCAAGACGTCTAGACGTCCGAATCTCTTTCTATCTGGATTATAGAGAGGGTTTGTTATCACAAATCGACATGGGCGATAAGATTTTGTAAAGGGGAAGGAAATCAGAGGAACGGTTTTTACATAAAAAAAGGAGAGGGGGGCTTTTAACAGCCTCTCTCTCCTTGGTCGTGCAGGAATAGCTATGCATAACGCCTTAACAGATGAAAACAATTCTGCTAGCTTACAGGTAAATCGGAAGCACCTGGTTCGTTTGGTCACGGTTACGACCAACAGAGAAGATTGCAATTGGAATACCTGTCAGCTCAGATACGCGTTGTACGTAATTACGAGTAGTCTCAGGCAGTTCCTCCAGCGTTTTCACGCCAGTAATGTCTTCGCTCCAGCCTGGCAGTTCCTCGTATACGGCCTCGCACTCCGCCAGCATTTTCAAACTAGCCGGATAATGCGTAATCACCTCACCGCGATACTTGTAGCCTGTGCAAATTTTCACCGTTTTCAGACCTGTCAATACGTCCAGCGAGTTCAAGGACAAACCTGTAAGTCCGCTGACACGACGGGCATGACGTACAACCACACTATCAAACCAGCCAACACGACGAGCACGACCTGTAACGGTACCATACTCATGACCTGTTTCACGGATGTAATCGCCGATTTCATCATTCAGTTCCGTTGGGAATGGACCGTCACCGACACGAGTTGTGTACGATTTGGCTACACCAATGACCTGTTGGATCTTGGACGGGCCTACACCGGAACCGATACATACGCCGCCAGCCGATGGGTTCGAGGACGTAACGTACGGATACGTACCTTGGTCGATATCGAGCATAACGCCTTGCGCGCCCTCGAACAGTACCTTTTGATTCGCATCAATCGCATCATTCAACACAACAGACGTATCCCCTACATAAGGACGAACAAATTCTGCATACTCCAGGTATTGTTTCAGTATTTCTTCTACATCCAGCGGCTTGCCGCCGTATACTTGTTCAATCATTTGATTCTTCTCTTTTGTTTGATGGCGCAGCTTCTTTTCGAATTCCTCTGCATCCAGCAAATCAGCAATACGAATACCATTACGTGCAGCTTTATCCATATAAGCAGGGCCGATCCCTTTACGCGTCGTACCGATTTGGTTAGGTCCTTTGCGGTCTTCCTCCAGCACATCCAACGTGATGTGGTATGGCATAATAACATGTGCACGGTCGCTAATGACCAGATTTTTCGTAGAAAAGCCATTATCGTGAATGTAAGTAATTTCTTCAATAAGAGCGGCCGGATTAACTACCATGCCGTTGCCAATGACACACTTTTTATCTTCATAAAAAACGCCGGATGGAATCAGGCTCAGCTTGTACTTTTTACCGTCAATGAGAATCGTATGACCGGCATTGTTTCCGCCTTGGTAACGGGCCACCACTTCAGCGCTTTCCGCCAGATAGTCCGTAATTTTACCTTTGCCTTCGTCTCCCCATTGTGTTCCCACAACGACTACAGTTGACATGTTTCATTCCTCCGTGGAGTGCCCACAGACACTCTGATTTTGGGCTGACGCGCTACGTATATCTGACTTCAACCGCCTGAGCGGACAGATATAGAACGTTCTCGGACAGCAGGAAAAAACGTCCGTCGCAGACATTCCGTAGGTACGGAAAGCCCCGGGCGTAATGATCTCCCCACTGCGTTGAAGCAGCACTATAAGTGTAACAGCACCATTTTTTAAAGTCAAATAAAAAGCGAACATTATATCACATGAAAATAGTATTGTTCGTAATTGAGAGTTTCGGTCCTTATATGAAAACATATGAGCATGATATGTAAAAGGCCCTTCGACATCGCGCAAACCGCGTCGAAAGAGCCTTTTTTCAAATATATCATTCCGTTATCCAGCGAACGCATCCGAATGGGCACGCTCATAATTGGCGAATTTATTATAATTTTTGAGAAACACCAGCTCTACCGTACCGACCGGGCCGTTACGTTGCTTGGCAATGATAATCTCAATAATATTTTTCTTTTCCGTTTCCTGATTATAGTAATCATCCCGGTACAGAAACGCGACGATATCAGCATCCTGCTCAATGGAACCGGATTCCCGCAAGTCACTCATCATCGGACGCTTGTCCTGACGCTGCTCTACACCCCGGCTTAACTGGGAAAGGGCGATTACAGGCACTTCCAGCTCACGGGCAATTTGCTTCAAGGTCCGTGAAATTTCGGATACCTCCTGCTGCCGATTCTCGCCCGATTTCCCGCGCCCATGAATGAGTTGCAAGTAGTCGATCACGATCATGCCGAGTCCTTTTTCCGTCTTGAGACGGCGGCACTTGGCACGGATATCCGCAACAGTAATACCCGGCGTATCGTCAATATAGATCTCGGCCTCTGACAAGGCCGCAATGCCCATCGTCAGCTTCGCCCAATCGTCGTCGCCTTTAAAATCACCTGTCCGCATGACGTTCGCGTCCAGATTGGCCTCGGCGCAGATCATCCGCTGAACGAGCTGGGCCGCCGACATTTCCAGACTGAAGATGGCTACCGTCTCCTTCGCCCGAACCGCAACGTTTTGCGCAATATTCAGGGCGAACGCCGTTTTACCCACGGATGGACGAGCTGCCACAATGATTAGATCATTGCGCTGGAAACCCGCCGTCATCTTGTCCAAATCAACAAAGCCGGACGGAATCCCGGTCGTATTGCCCTTGTTCTGATGCAGCAATTCGACCCGGTCGAACACTTCCATCACGACATCGCGGATGGCAATAAAGCCGCTGCCCGAGCGCCCATTGGATATCTCCATAATCTTGCGCTCGGCATCGCTCAGCATACCAGCGACGTCCTCGCCGCCGCTATAGCCTTCGCTCACAATCTGCGTGGCTGCACGAATCAATCGGCGGAGCATCGCCTTTTCTTCAATAATCTGAGCGTAATAATCCACGTTAGCCGCTGTCGGCACCCCGTGAGCCAGCTTCGCCAGATAGCTGACGCCCCCGATATCCTCCAGCTGACCCTTGTCCTGAATTTTCGAGGTCAGTGTAACCAAGTCTATCGGCTGTCCGGATTCACCCAGCTCAATCATCGCTTCGTAAATCATCTGGTGAGCCTTATCGTAAAAATCCTCGGTCTGCACCCGCTCCATCGCTGTAATCAGTGCTTCGGACTGGAGCAAAATGGACCCGATAACCGCCTGTTCTGCCTCCAGATTTTGCGGAGGAATCCGATCGAAAAATTCGCCGCCCATAATTATTCTTCGGTCACCTGTACCTTCAGCGTAGCTTTGACCTCAGGATGAAGCTTAACGGTCATTTGAGTGACGCCCAACGTACGAATCGGTTCTTCCAGCTCGATTTTGCGTTTGTCCAGCTTAATCCCCGTTGCAGCGACCGCTTCCGCGATTTGCTTGCTTGTAATTGCGCCGAACAGTCGACCGCCTTCACCAGCTTTTGCTTTCAGCTGAACGGTTGTGGATTCCAGCTTTTTGCCGAGTGCCTGCGCCTCTTCCTTTTCCTCTTGCTTGCGCTTTTCCTCAGCAGCGTTCTGGTTCTCCAGCGTCTTCATATTCCCTTCCGTCGCCGGGCGGGCAATACCGCGCGGCAGCAGGAAATTCGCTGCGTAACCGTCCGATACTTCCTTAATTTGACCCTTCTTGCCTTGGCCCTTCATATCTTTAATAAAAATCACTCTCATTCAAATAACCCCTCTTCCCCATCAATTTCGGCCAGCACGTCGACCACTCTGCGTTTGGCTTCCTCCAGCGGACAATCCAGCTGAACCGCCGCATTCGTCAGATGTCCTCCGCCGCCTAGCCGTTCCATGACGACCTGTACATTCATGCGTCCGAGTGAACGGGCGCTGATCCCCACCAGGCCGTCAGGACGTTCACTGACCACAAAAGAGGCCAGTACATCCGTCATATTGAGTAATGAATCCGCCACCTGAGCAATCAGGAGCTGCGGTATCTTCTGTCCGGGCTCTGTCACCGCAAGCGCGATGTGCCCATATATCATTTTAGCATGCTTAATAATTTCCGCCTTAGCAATATATTCATCCAGGTCCTCTTTTAACAAGCGCTGGATCATCACTGTATCCGCCCCGCTACGCCGCAAAAAACCGGCAGCCTCAAACGTCCGCGAGCCTGTATGCAAGGAAAAATGCTTGGTATCCACCGTAATCCCTGCAAGCAACGATGTCGCCTCCAGCGGCGTCAGTTGAACCTTCTCATGAATATATTGCAGCAGCTCTGTCACCAGCTCACAAGCCGACGACGCATATGGCTCCAGATAAATCAAAACAGAGTCGTTAATAAACTCCTCGCCCCGACGATGATGATCTACAACGACCACCCTGCTCGCCGTCTGCACCAATTTTGGCTCAATTGTCATCGAGGCCTTGTGCGTATCCACCACGACCAGCAGGCTGTGCTCGGTCATCAACTGGAGCGACTGCTCCGGTGTCATGAGCGCTGCCGACAGATTCTCGTCCTTGTTCACCTGCTCCATCATCCGGTCGATGGACGGATTGGATTTATCCAGCACGATGTGCGCCTCTACGTTGTAGAGCGCTGCCGCCTTCCACACCCCGATGGCTGCTCCCAGTGCATCCATGTCCGGTATTTTGTGCCCCATGATCAGCACGCGGTCGCTCTCCTGCATCAGGTCACGCAGCGCATGCGCAATGACCCGCGCGCGCACCCGTGTACGCTTTTCGACAGCATTGGACTTGCCGCCGTAAAAAGATAGACGCTGTCCGGCCTTCACCGCCGCCTGGTCGCCACCCCGTCCGAGCGCCATATCCAGACTGGACTGAGCCAGCTCACCCAGCTCCTTGATGCTCTCCGCGCCGAAGGACAAACCGATGCTCAGTGTCATCGGCACTTTCAAATCGGCAGTCATTTCCCGCA